>DASRNA010000092.1:0-2021 GCA_035647655.1 Clostridia bacterium
GTTATAACCATATCCACTGTAGGATATGCTGAAGTAGCACTGATGGATAATGAGGCAAAAATATTTTCTATATTTCTTATATTTGTAAGCCTTGGTACTGTAGGTTATTTATTTTCAAGTATTGTAAGTTCACTTTTAGAAGGAGACTTAAGACTTGCCTGGAGGAAAAAACGTATGGAAAAAGATATTGTGAGGTTAAAAGACCATTACATTATATGTGGCGCTGGAGAAACGGGTATAAATGCAATCAAGCAATTTCAGAAATCAGATATAGATTTTATTGTAATTGAAAAAAACGAAGAAAAGATAGAGGCCTTAGTAGAGGATGATATATTTGTGATTCAAGGAGACTCAACTGATGAGGCTATACTTGAAAAGGCTAGAATTACTTTTGCAAAAGGGCTTATATCTACCCTTCCAAATGATGCAGACAATGTATATACTGTTTTAACCGCCAGGTCTAAAAATAGTGAGTTATATATAGTCTCTAGAGCCATAGAAAAAAATGCAGATCAAAAACTAAAGCGGGCAGGAGCCAATAATACCATATCCCCCAATGAAATTGGAGGAAATAGAATGGCTGCTCTTATACTTAGACCCACTGTTATATCCTTTTTAGATATAATGACCCATGTAGGGGAAGTTGTTCTTGATTTAGAAAATGTTACGGTCGAAAAAAATCATCAATAAAAGAAAAAACATTAAGAGAAGCAAAAATACCTGAAAAAACAGGCCTTATCATCCTTGCTATTAGAAAAAAAGAGGGCGACAATTGGATTTTTAATCCAAATTCAGATGAACTCCTAGAATTAGGGGATATTATGGTGGTTTTAGGAACAGAAGAACAAGTAGAGATGCTGAAAAAACTATAATGCTCGTTATTACTAGGGGGCATATAATTCAAGCAATTTATAAACTATCCCCCCTTAAAACATTTTAGGGAGTCCTTATATTGTAAGGGCTTTTTTTATTCTTATTGAGTGAGTTTAATACAAGTTATTATTTTATATAGGCGATTGCCCTGCAAGGAGCACCATCGCTTTTTTTCAGCTTAATTGGCAGCCAAGTGAACATAAATAGCTGGTCTCCGCATTGGTCGAGATTACATAAATTCTCAATGTTTATTAGTTCACATTCTTTAAAAAGCTTTTTATGTCTTGTAAGTTCAGAGTCTGCAATAGGATCAAGTCCTATTACATCAAAGCCTAGCCCTTTTTTTTTGCCAGCCTTGGCTTGGGCGATTAGCCAGGCAAGAACTTCCTCATCGATACAGGGGTAATCAGCGAAGTACTCCTTGCTTCCCCATCTTTTATCCCATCCTAAATTGAACAAAATAAACTCAGCCTCATCAATCTTTTTGCCATATCTCTTCAAGTCCTCCATGCTTATAGCCTGGCCCTCCTTAAGATGCCTGACATTGATTACAAGAGCTTGGCCTGCAAACTGGGATACAGGATAATCATCAAGGGTTTTACCCTCCTTATAAAGATGAGCTGGAGGATCTATATGGGTGCCTGTATGAGTGAAAAAAGAGATAAGGGTTTCTTTAAAGCCATCTTTTTCATAGGTATTACCAAGCTCAAACCTGGGTGGCTCTGTACCTGGGTATACAGGCATATCTGGAGCAATGCTGTGAGTTAAATCAATTATTTTCATTTCTTTTTCCTTTCTGAAAAAAAGCTATATAACAGTCTAATCTTTTTTCGAATCCAATCCCTATAGAGGCTATATTTATAGTAAAGCCCATGGGAAATTATTTTGCCCATCAAGTGGAGGACTTGCAAGTCAATGGAAAGTATTTACTAAAGGCACCTATAAGTATACAGCCTCTCCTGCATCTGGTCTATTATTCTTGGGTAGTTGGGGGCGTAATCAAAGTCATAGGGAGCTAATTCTTGCTAAAGTCAAAGGCAGAAAGATTATTAGATTGACTTTACCTGTATAAATAAAAAGTCTGATATTTTAACCGAAACCTTATTTATCACTAGATATGATGAGACTTTAGTTATGAATATGTAGTA
>DASRNA010000093.1:0-2096 GCA_035647655.1 Clostridia bacterium
ACTTATTAGATCATCACTATTAAGAATAAGCCTGGTCTTTGTAGGAATTGCTTCCTCAAGTATATCAAAGATATAATCAGAATGGGCGTTGCGGGGGAAAGAGTCTCTAAAGAGATTAGTCACTACTAACCAATCAGGATGAACATGTTTAAAAATTTTAAGGGCACTACGTTCATCAATCTCAAGAACTGCTCGCTCATAGTACAGTTTGCCAAAAAAGTTACTATTGTGAATGTAGCAAGCTGCAATACCCTCCACTGTATTAGAGCCATAGGAATTAGAAAAGTACTCTAAATTCTGGGACTTGAAAAAATCCCCTAGTAAATTAGTGAGAGTGGTTTTTCCGTTGGTACCAGTAATTCCAATAATTTCTTTGGGTGGGTTAAAACCACTCAAAAAATCTGGATAAAGTTGTATTGCTAGTTTACCGGGAAGATAACTTCCTCTTTTTCCCATCAATTTCATAGCAAAAACAGTAGCCCTAGCAAGCCATAAGGTAAATAAAAACCGCATATTTTATCCTTTTCTACTTCTTGGTAGTTTTATAGAGAGGGCCCGCTCATATTCCTCTACGAGTCCACGACCGGAATCTAGATGAATATAGGTTTGGGGAAGATCACAACTTGGTCGATCATTTCCCTCTATCACAACTGGCCCCTGAGGGGTAATTGCAATGTCCCAACCCACATAACGTGCATCCGGATTTTTTTCTGCCAATTTTATGGCAAAATTTTTGACTTCTTTTATCATTGGAACTTGGATTCCTATAAAAGGGAGCTTTGTATCTGGATGGTGGGTATAAATACTGCCAAATCCCTGGGCACTATAACAGGGATGCGTAATCTGTCCATCCATGGTTATTTTTGTAAACAAGCCCCCAGCACTCATATTATCAATAAAGGAATCTTTTCTTCCTATGCGTAAAACCATATAAAGGATGGTAATTTTACCCTCTTTATCTATACAGGTACAGGTCCTCAGAGTATTTATAGAGCTAGCGTTAATAGAACTCATTTCAGGATGCTGTTTAAGAACTTCTTCCACAAGAAATTTTTTTTCTTCTTTTAGCTTTGTGTAAATACCTTTAGCCTCTTGTGCAGAAAGCTTTTCAATACCTGAGCCTCCCATATCAAAAGCTGGCTTTATAACAACCTCTCCATGACGCTTTAAAAACAAGTGAAATTCTTCTTCACTGGCCAAACGAAGATCTAGATAATCTCTCCCAAGAAATTCCTTGTAATGCTTATTAAATTCCCCCTTATCCATAAGAGTACGGAGCATTTCAGGGCTATTACAATATCTATTCATATAGATATTATCTTTGTATTCTGTAGCAAAACTATCTCTCACCTCGGGATCTTTTTGAAAATGAAAACCAAAGTTCATATAGTTCCACCAACTTGCTCCCCGTGTTTTATAGCTCCATAAAAAATCCAAGAAAACTGCCATAGGGTTACGGCCACTCCTCTTAGCTAACTCTCTAGATAAATTAAATACATTCTTCCACTGGATTTGAAAAAGACGAGATATTTTCATATTTTAGCCTTTATAATCCAAGGGCATTTTTAATTTCATAATATAGCCCGCGCTGCTGTGGATGATATTTGTAGACTTGAATAATATCATTGGCGGGAAATTTATTTCCCTCTAAAAGAACAGGACCTTCCTCGGTAATGCCAATATCCCAACCAATAAAAGGATAGCTCTTGATTTCTAGTGCCATCTGTCTGCACATTTCTTCAGCCTTTTTAAAATGGGGAACGCTAAATCCTACTAGTTCCTCCCCCGTCGAAGGATGATGATAAATAAAATCCCCCCCCCTCTGGTCATAATCTCCGTCTTGTTTGAAGGCAGGGGCAAAAATTACGCCCTCCTCATTTATAGGTGCATAAAACTGGCCAGAGATTATATGGCCCACTTCACCCTCCCCCATTCTTAGAAGGGGGGAAAAGAAAAGCACATCTTCCTCTGGAGTAACAACTGTCGTAATTCTGACTGTTGCAACACATCCAGGGCTTACTTTTTCCAAAACAGGGTGCTGGATTACCGTTTCTTCCAGAAGGGTAATCTCGTTTTCATAAAGCCAAGCATATACT
>DASRNA010000094.1:0-3068 GCA_035647655.1 Clostridia bacterium
ATATTATGTATGTAGGAACCCTGCTAACAACGGTTCGGCGGATTGTGGAATTTACCGAGCAGTTCCAAAGAGGGATGACAGGAATTGAGCGCTTTAATGAAATCATGGATACCGATATTGATATCTTTGATGAAGAAGGTGCCAGGGAGATTCTACATCCCCGGGGGGACTTAGAATTTAAAAATGTAAACTTTGGCTATGAAGAAGAAAACGGCAGGGTTCTTAAAAACATAAATATCAAGATAAATTCCGGAGAAAATGTGGCCCTGGTTGGCCCCAGTGGCGGGGGTAAGACCACCCTTTGCCATCTGATTCCTCGTTTTTATGAGGTGGAGGAGGGTGAAATTCTTCTTGATGGCACCAATATAAAGGACTTCACCATAAAGAGCCTGCGCCAGGCCGTGGGCCTAGTCCAGCAGGACGTTTATCTTTTTGGTGGTTCTGTCTATGATAATATTCTTTATGGAAATCCCCAGGCTAGCTATGAGGAGGTGGAGGAGGCAGCCCGTCTTGCAGGCGCCTATGACTTTATTAGCGAGCTTCCCCAGTCCTTTGATACCTATGTAGGGGAACGGGGGGTTAAGCTCTCAGGGGGCCAAAAGCAGCGTATTAGTATTGCCAGGGTTTTTCTGAAAAACCCACCCATTCTAATTTTGGATGAGGCCACTTCGGCCCTGGATAATACCAGTGAAAGACTGGTGCAAAAAAGCCTGGAGCGACTGAGCCAGGGGCGGACAACGCTGACCATTGCCCATAGACTTAGTACCATCCAAAATGCCGACCGCATCCTGGTGCTGGATAAGGGTGAAATCATAGAAGAAGGAACCCATAGGGAGCTCCTAAGTAAAAAAGCAGCTTATTATAAGCTGCACCAACTAAGTTTTCCTGAAGAAGCCATTTAAGATGGCTTCTTTTTACAGGAGTTTTCTTTTTCTTAGATAAAAGAGAATGAGACCGCTAGTAAGAAGGATAAAGGCTCCAAAGCCTAGGTAACCATAGCGCCAACCCAGTTCCGGCATATATTTAAAGTTCATTCCATACCAGCCAACAAAAAGAGTTAAGGGTAGAAATACTGCGCTAATTACGGTAAAGATCTTCATAACAGCATTCATGCTTAGGGTGAGCTGGGCCTGGTAGGTAGAGCGAAGGCTGACCAGATAGTCTTTTAGAAAGTGGATGTTGTTGGCGTAGTGGTCAACCCGGCTATGGAGGCTAAGAAGAAGGGGGAGCTCCTTTTCGGGCAGGATATCACTTTCATACTCTTCTAGCTGGTCTAGGAGTTCTGAGAGCTGGTCATAGAAGTTTTGTAGGACCAGGAGTTTTATACTAAGGCTGCTTAGGTCGTGTTCTAGCTTTTTGTTTTTGCTTTCTGTTATCCAGATTTTTTCTTCGAAATTTTGAATGATGGCCTGATAGGCCAGGTATTTTTCATAGTGGCTATGGAGGATTTCTCGCAAAAACGAAAAGAGAAAATGGCTGGGGCTAGAAAGCTTTGCCTGCTTACTAAGGGCCCCTTGGAAAAACTCTTTGGAAAGCTCCTCTTCTTCCAGGTTTATAAGCAGAAGCTTACCCTTATCAAGAAAGATTCCTAGTGGGTGACCTGATAGATTGGACTCTTTTAGATTGGGAAGGAGGAGGATAATATAGTAATAGTCCTCCTGGGCTAGCAGAATGTTGTGGGGGTTTTCCTCCCTAGAAATCTCTAGGACCTCCCTACTTACCCCAAGCTCTGAGCGGTCTTTTATCAGCTGGTCTAGGCTTAAATAAGCAAGGAAAGCTTCCCCCTTAGTAGGAGGAGAAGAAAGGGTATTTTTTTCTGAAATAGAGTAATACATAGGGGCTCCTTCTATGCTATAGTAGAGCAAAGTGGCATGGTTTTTCTTTTATATAATGATTATACCCCTTGACTAGGGGGGATAGTTAAAAAATACCATAAATGATAAAGAGGTCGGAAAATGAGTGAGATTTCAAAGGGAAAAGTATATATTGTTTTATCGGCTATTATTTTTGGCCTAATGCCCCTAGGGGCTAGTTTGGCTTATAGGGGTGGTTCCAATGCCCTGCAACTGGTTTTTTTCAGGCTCAGTGTAGTCCTTCCCCTTTACTGGTTTTTGGCAAGAAAAAAGGGCCAAAGCCTAAAACTTACAAGAAAACAGGCTGTGCAGATCCAGTTTCTTAGTCTGGGCTTTACCTTTACCCCAATCAGCTTATATCTGTCCTATTATTATATTGATTCTGGGGTGGCTACCACCCTACATTTTATGTACCCCCTGATTGTGGTTATGGCCTGCTGGATTTTTTATGCGGAGAAGCCCGGTCTTAAGATGTGGCTTTGTCTTCTTCTAACTCTAATTGGGCTTTTTATGAATATGCCCAGGGAAAGTGCAGGAATTCTGGGCATTGTCCTGGCCCTTATTTCTGCTCTTACCTATGCTTTTTATGTGGTTTATCTAGCCAAAAGCGGCCTAAGGGAGCTGGGTTCTATGGCCCTTCTTTTTCATATTTGTCTATTTGGCTCCCTGCAAACGGGCCTTGTTACCACTCTTTTTAAGTCTTGGAGCCCAATGAACGCTTTTGGAGTCATAGCCAGTCTGGTCTTTGCCCTGGTGGTGAGTTTTGGGGCCATGAGTTTTCAAAAGGGGACCTTTATTATAGGGCCCCAAAAGGCTTCTATTTTAAGTACCCTAGAACCCCTGACCAGTATTCTTGTGGGCCTTCTTCTTCTAGGAGATAAGATTAGCCTTATTTCAGGCAGTGGCCTGGTCCTGATTCTTTTGTCCTCCTTTGTCCTTAGTATAGAGTAGAGAAATTTATCTAAGAAAGATCAGTGAGATAAGATAAGTAGGGAGGGTAGATAAGAAGAAAGGCCCGCTTTTTTTCTAGGGCCCTCTTGTGATATAATAGGCCTGAAAATCTTTTTTTAAAAAAGGAGTGTAGAATGAAAAGGAAAATGTGTCTTATTACTTTAGTGGTATTTGCTCTGCTAGTGAGCAGCTGCTCTGGACCTGAGCAAATAGAAACTAGTGACACAGTGCTTCGCATGGCAAAGTCTGTGGACCCTGATGGAC
>DASRNA010000095.1:0-9834 GCA_035647655.1 Clostridia bacterium
GATAAAGAGGAGTCCCCTTACTAGGGTGGGATTTACTAAGGTAAATGGGACCCTAAAAAAGCTTAGATTATGGACTTTTTGGCCATAGTTTTGCTTACTTTAATTTATTCCTAAAGTAAGGGGGCTTTGTTTTTTAAGCTAAGTGGGACACTTGAAAAAGTTGGTGTTGCGTTTACTTTGGAAAGTTAGGCCGAAAATAAAGCTTGTAATATTACGAAAAAAGGCCTTGTAGCTTGCTAGTTTGCATGTTACAATAACTTTTGCAGCAGCTCTCTGCCCTTTTTATAAGAAAGAGGGCCAGAAGACCAAAGGGAGGTTAAAAATGAATAAATACGAAAGCATTGTTGTATTCCGTCCTGATCTTGAAGAAGACGCACGTGTGAAGCTTCTTGAACGCTTCAAAGAGATTATCGGGCGCTATGGCAAGGTAGAATCGGTTGATGACTGGGGTATGAAAAGACTTGCTTATGAGATAGAAAAGCTGACAGATGGCTACTACTATCTAATTAACTTTGAAGCAAACAGTGATTTACCTGAGGAACTTGAGCGAAACTACAAGATTCAAGACCAAGTAATCCGATACAATATTATCCGTAAAGACGCATAAGGAGGAACTATGAACCAAGTCATATTAATTGGAAGACTCACAGCAGACCCTGAATTACGTTTTGCTGCTAGCACAGGAAGAGCTGTTACCAATTTTCGCCTAGCTGTTGATCGCCCTTTTTCTAGAGAAAAAAAGACCGACTTCTTTCGAGTCGTAGTCTGGGGTAAGCAAGCAGAGGCCGTGGCTAAGTACTTGCGAAAAGGTTCTCAGTGTGCTGTTAATGGATCTATCCAAATTGATCAATATACCGATCGAGAAGGTAACACACGTTATTCTACAGATATCGTTGCTAATCAGGTAGAGTTTTTAGGTAGTCCTGGTGGAGCTCGTAAGGAAAGTTCAAATGATAGCGATTCCTACGAGAGTCCTAATGATGCGGACACAGACTTTCCCTTAGTGGACGATGAAGACATACCATTTTAGGAGGAATCATGGCTTTTAGACCAAGAAGAAAAAAGGTATGCTACTTCTGCACAAATAAAATCGATGATATCGATTATAAAGATGTTAGAACACTAAAGCGTTACGTTTCCGACCATGGGAAAATACTTCCCCGTCGTGTAACGGGTGCTTGTGCCAAACATCAGCGCAAAGTGGCTTTACAAATAAAACGTGCACGTGCAGTTGCACTTTTGCCTTATGTAGATTAAACCTCGGAAATTTCCGAGGTTTTTTTCTACTGCACTTGTGTCTTTTATTAATTAGGGTAGATGGCGGGAAAAAAAGTTATACCAATTATCAAAGGCAATTTTTTGGGTTATTTCCGGGCCGAATTTATCTTCCAGGGCTCCTAGGAGCTGCTGGGCCTGTCCATGGTGGGCAATCACCTCAGGCTTGATAATTTCATCTCCCTTAAAAACGCTAAGGCAAGAACATAAATCAAGACCAAGTCCGACCTTGTCCTGGCCCAGCTTTTTTATTAAATAGTCCATATGGGCAATAAAGTCTTCTATAGAAGAAGTTTTTTCGTCCCGGCTAATAATAAAATGGGCTCCATTTACTCCCAGGCCAAAATCCTTTTTCCTTAAGATATCAAGGTACTTGTCCTTGAGGCTTCTAGGAGTAGGAGTAATGCTATTTGCATTGCTGTGGGAGGCAATAAGGGGGATATCCAGCCTTATGATATCTTCTAGACCCTCATCGCTTAAATGGGACACATCAGGGATGATACCCAGCTTGTGGGCCAGTTCCATCAGCTCATGGCCTGCTGGACTAAGGCCCCCTTTTTTACTAGGGCCCTGGACAAAGTCACATCCATCGGCATAGATATTTCGCCGGCTCCAGCTAAGGCCAAGCAGGCGGACTCCCAGCTCATAAAAGACATAGAGGTCTCTGGGCTTTAAGAGGGGTTCTGCTCCTTCAAAGGAAAGAAGCAGGCCAATTTTATCCGAGGCCTGGCAGAGGGCAAGGTCCTCTTTTGTGCGAATAAGCATAAGTAGTTCTGGGCTTTCTCTTAGCTCCTCATAAAAAAAGCCCAGCTGCTCCATGGCATAGTAAAAGGGCTGATTTAGTTCATGGCCCTGTAGATAAATAGAAGCAATAACAATTTTAACTCCTCCCTTTTTAAAGCGAGGATAAAAGTCGTCTCGAAAAACATGGCTCTTGCCCTGCTTTCTTTTAAAGGAAATTTCACTTAAGAGATCAAAATGGGCATCAAATAATGGGATCATAGCCACCTCCAAAAAGAGCATAGCAAATAAAAGCAGCTTTTTCAAATCCTTTATAAAAGAACAAATAAGGACTAACTTTTTAGAAAAAAAGGCCAGTATTTCTTTAAATAAAGAGAAAGAAGTCGCTTTTGGCCAAGGAAGTGGCACTTATAGGTTAGAAGAAGGCTTTGTGTGGTATAATTAAACGATGAACAAAAAAGAAAGAAAAGGGTTTATAATGAGAAAAAAAGACAATTATAGCATGCTTATGGATCTGTATGAGATGACCATGAGCATGGGTTATTTTGAGAGTGGCTTTAAAGATACCATTGTTTATTTTGATATGTTTTTCCGCAGAACTCCCGATAAGGGGGGCTTTGCCATTGCCGCTGGCCTGGCCCAGCTGATTGAGTTTCTAAAAAATCTTCATTTTACCGAAGAGGATATTAGCTATCTGCGAGGCCTCGGAATTGATAATGAAGACTTTTTAGACTATGTGCGTAAGTTTAAATTTACTGGCGATATTTGGGCAGTAGAAGAAGGTACTCCTGTTTTTCCCGGAGAACCTCTAGTTACAGTTAGGGCTCCTGTGATTGAAGCCCAGCTGATAGAAACAGCCCTGCTTGTGATTATCAACCATCAAACCCTGATTGCTACGAAGGCCAACCGCATTGTAAGGGCGGCCCAGGGCAAGTCCATTATTGAATTTGGAGCCCGGCGGGCCCAGGGCAGAGATGGCGCCTATATGGGAGCAAGAGCCGCCTACATAGGAGGTTGCATTGGAACGAGCAACCTAATGGCAGGAAGAGACTTTGACATACCTGTTTATGGAACCATGGCCCATAGCTGGATTCAACTTTTTGATGATGAAGAAGAGGCCTTTCGTGCCTATGCTAAGACCTACCCCCAGGCCTCTAGTTTTCTAGTAGATACCTACAATACCTTAAAAACAGGAGTCCCCAATGCCATCAAGGTCTTTGATGAGGTGGTGGTTCCTAGTGGCCATAGGCCCTCTTCGATCCGACTTGATAGCGGGGACCTAGCCTACCTCTCAAAAGAGGCAAGAAAAATGCTGGACCAGGCAGGCTATCCCGATGTAAAGATTATGGCCAGCAACTCTATTGGGGAGCATACCCTGCAAGACCTTCGTGACCAGGATGCAGAGATTGACCTCTATGGGGTGGGAGAAAGACTGATTACCGCTTCAAGCGATGCTGTGTTTGGTGGAGTATATAAGCTGGTGGCCCTTGAAGACAAGGGAGTAATTGAGCCTAAGATAAAGATATCTGAAAATGTAGAAAAAATTACCACCCCTGGTTTTAAAGAGCTTTATAGGATCTATGATGGGGTTAGTGAAAAGGCCCTAGCAGATCTGATTACTCTTAGGGGAGAAGAAATTGATCCAAGCCAGCCCTATACACTCTTTGACCCAGTCCATACCTGGAAAAAGACCAGGGTGGAAAACTTTATATTGAAAAAATTACTTGTCCCGGTATTTAAGGGGGGCAAATGTGTTTATCCAGAGAAGAGCATACAGGAAATTCGCGCTTACCGAGAAAAAGAAGAAGACAAACTATGGAATGGCGTAAAGAGAATAAAAAATCCTCATAAGTACTTTGTGGATCTTTCTCAAGAACTCTGGGATACCAAGCAGGATCTTTTGGTAAGGTATGCTAAGAGGGGACGTTGATGAAAAAAAGTAAAAGTAATCTACTATTAGGACTTCTTGGACTATCTGTTATAGTGGGAATCTTTAGTGGATTTATACCGACAATTTTTGTTTATAGTCTTAGTTTGCTTTTTGCCTATGTTAGCACGCGCTATGGGGATGTTGGTTATGTTTTGCCAGGACTTGCTATGATGCTTTTGGGAGGTCTGTTTTTATATGGACCCTCCATAAGCCTGGTGGAAATTGGTCTTTTGATGCTTTATGGAGTCTTTATGGGGATGAGTTTCTCTAAAAGGCTCCGTCCAGAAATGATCTACTTTCCCACCCTGGCCATTCTTTTTGCCATTATGCTTTTAACTTTTTTTCTTCAAAAAAGCTTACTGGGAGTGGATGGTCTTGAAGCCGTTATTGACACCTATATGAATCAGGTTCAAGCCAGTGTAAATGACCCTCAGCTGCTGATAAATTTAAGGGCTACCATAAAGGAATTTAGTCTTTCTATTGTTTTTCTTGTGGCTGTTATGCTTAATCTATTTCTCTTATGGATCTTTAGCAAGATCTTGGATATAAGAAAACTTAAAAATACGGGTCGCTTTCATTTTGAGTTTTTTCGCCTAAGAGAACTAAAGTTTTTTCAGATTATACAACTTATTGGACTTGTTATTTTAGGAAGCCTACTTACTGGGATGCCTACGCAAACAGCCTTGGGCAATCTGGTTTTTATCTTAATTGCTATATTTTATCTGCAGGGCCTAAGCCTATCGATCTTTTTACTTAAAAGCCGAAAAAGGGGCAGAATCCTTACAGCCCTTGTGGTCCTCTTATCACTAACGGTTCCCTTTATACAGCTTTTCTTGCTTATACTGGGTCTAATAGAACAAAGTAAAGATTTTAGAAAGTTGGAGAAAGTTCTATGAAAGATAAAAAGAAAATCACAGAATTATACCGCAGAAATACATGGATCTATCTTTTTTTCCTAGCCCTTTTAATTGCATTTATTTTTATTGGCAATAGGGATCTAGGTTATGTAGCTCTGGGACTTTATCTGATTATTTTTAGCTATACTCTTTATTTTCAGCTGCGAAGCCGAAATCAATGGGAGACCATGCTAGAAGACTTGCGCCTGCGGGTGGAAGAGGGTAATATTTCCTCCTACCTAAATATGCCCCTGCCCATTCTTCTTGTTGATGAAACTGGAATGATTATTTGGCATAATAGTAAATTTAAAAATATTTTTGATAGTGAAACAGGTTTTATTGGACAAAAGCTGGAAACAATTTTTCCTCTTTTAAACTGGAACCAGGTTATGGAAGGCCCCTACTTTTTCAATCAAGCCTTGGGGGACAAGCAGTTTAGGGTCTTTCGCTCCTCAACCAGGAATAAAGGGGTAAATATCTATACCCTCTACTGGTATGATGAGACAGATTTTGCTAAACTCAAGCAGCGCTATAAGGACGAAAGACCCCTGGCCGTTTATATCCAGCTGGATAATTTTGATGAGGTAGTAAAAGAAACCGACGAGAGTCGTCTTCCCTTTTTGCTCTCAGGAATAAATAGTGTTATTCGAAAATGGGCCCTAGATCATCAGGGAATTATTCATAAAATTAATGAGGATGAGTACCTTGTCCTGGTAGAAAATAGTTTTCTGGCCTCTATGGAATCAAGAAAGTTTACCATTATTGATGATGTGCGAAAAATAGAGGAAGGAAACCGCTATCCTATGACCCTTTCTGTGGGAGTGAGTGCCGATGGAGCAAGTTTTTCCGAGCGAGATGAAGGAAGCCAGCAGGCACTAGAACTAGCCCTGGGTAGAGGGGGCGACCAGGTCGTGGTAAGAAAAGACGACAACTACGAATTCTTTGGAGGACGTAGTAAAAATGTAGAAAGAAAAAGCCGGGTAAAAAGCCGGGTTGTAGCCCAGGGGCTGGCTGGCCTAATTAAGGAGAGCGAGCGGGTTTATATTATGGGACACAATTATGGGGATATGGACTCCTTTGCTTCGACCATAGGTATGTACCGGGCCTGTCTTAATTTAGATGTACCGGCCTATATTGTTCTTAATAAATCTACCGATGCCATTGAAGAACTCTATGCTCTTTTTAGAGATAATAAGCTCTATCGCTTTATTAGCGGGGCCCAGGCTGCAGGGGCTCGTAACCATGATAAGGACCTCCTTATTGTGGTGGATACCCATAGGCCAAATTTCACTGAAGCACCAGAACTACTGCCTCTTTTTGAGAGGATTGTAGTGATTGATCATCACCGCAGGGGGGCAGAGATGATAGAGAATACTTCTTTACTCTACCAGGAACCCTATGCCAGTAGTGCAGCGGAGATGATTAGTGAGATCCTCCAGTATATTACAAGCGATGTGGTTCTTGAGCCCCTAGAGGCCAGTGCCCTGCTTAGTGGAATTGTTCTTGATACAAAGAACTTTGTCTTTAATACGGGAGTTAGAACCTTTGATGCCGCCTCTTTTTTACGAAGACATGGGGCAGATACCAGGCTGGTTAGAGGACTCTTTGAAGAAGACCTTCTTGAATCAGTCATTAAAAGCAATATTGTAAGTTCAGCCCTTTTAATAGAGGAGGGCATCGCCCTTTCTCAGAGCAGTGAGAACTCTGCTAATATTAAAACCATTATCAGCCAGGGAGCGGATGAACTTATCGATATAAAGGGAATTCACACTTCTTTTGTACTGGGTTGTGATTTAGAAGGAAAGGTTTATATTTCAGCCAGAAGCCTTGGAGATACCAATGTTCAGGTAATACTGGAAAAACTAGGCGGAGGCGGCCATCTAGAAACCGCAGGAGCCCAGCTAGAAGACACAACAATAGAAGAAGCCAAGACTCTTCTGCTTGAAACAATAAAGGAAAGTTTGGAGGAATAAATGAAAATTATTTTATTAGAAGATGTAAAGGATATGGGAAAAAAAGGCGATATGGTTGAGGCCAAGGCGGGATATGCAAGAAACTATCTTATCCCTAGAGGACTAGCAGCCGAAGCAACCCAATCAAATGTCACAGAACTCAAACACCAAAGACATGCAAAAAGTAAAAAGGCAGCCAAGGCCCTAGCTAGGGCCCAGGAACTAAAGGGCAAGATGGAAGAAGAAGTTCTAAAGATGAAGGTAAAAGCGGGCGAAGGGGGCAGGATCTTCGGTTCTGTAACCACCATGGACATTTCTGCGGGCCTAAAAGAACTAGGCTATACAGTAGATAAAAAGCGAGTTGTCCTAGACCAGCCCCTTAAGACCCTAGGAGAGCATAAGGTAAAACTAAAACTCCATCATGAGGTGGAGGCAGAAATTCGACTTCTTCTAGTTGGAGAAGAATGATGAATTTGCCCCATAGCATAGATGTCGAAAAAGCCCTTCTTGGCAGTATGCTACAAAATAAAAAGGCCATGAGTATTGGCATTGAGCAGCTGGAGGCCTATGATTTTTATGATGAGGCCAATGGCCTAATCTTTTCTGCCATTGTCAGCCTGGCCGATAAAAGCGATAGCCTAGATATTACCATGCTAAGGGATTATCTAGAAAATAAAGGAACCCTGCTTCGGGTAGGGGGGGTAGAGTATCTTATCCACCTAACCGAGGCAGGCCTGCGCCCCTATAATGCCCTTAGCTATATCCAGTCAATCAAAGAAAAAAGTGTTCGCCGAAAGCTTATTGAGGCCGCCTCGGAAATAACAAAGATTTCTAAGGATACAACACAAGATCTGGACGTTCTAGGTGAGGCCGAGCGGCGCATCTTTAACCTGGCCGATGAATCCACCCAGCAGGGGCTGGTTCATGTGGCAAGTGAACTAACCGATATGATGGACCATCTAGAAGAGGCAAGTGCCAATCCCGAAGGCATGCGGGGGCTTTCCACGGGCTTTATTGAACTGGATCTAAAGACCAATGGCCTTCATAAGGGAGACCTTGTTCTCATTGCAGCCAGGCCCTCTATGGGAAAATCTGCTTTAGCTATGAATATAGCCCAGCATGCTGCCCTGCATGAAAATAAAAACGTTTGTGTTTTTAGCCTTGAAATGGGAAAATCTTCCCTCCTATACCGGGTCTTAGCATCGGAATATTTGATTTCACTGACAAATATCCTAACAGCCAAACTATCAGGGGAGGATTGGAAAAAACTTTCTAGAGGGGTGGGAGCTCTTTCCAATGCACCTCTATATATAGACGACACTTCGGGTATTAGTGTTATGCAGATCCGAAGTAAGCTTCGTCGCCACCGCCTAGAACATGGAGAAATTGACCTTGTTGTAGTTGACTACCTGCAGCTAATGGATGGCGGGGGAGGAGAAAATAGGCAGGTAGAAATAGCTGGCATATCTAGAGGCCTAAAGGCCCTAGCCAAGGAATTTAATTGTCCTGTCCTGGCCCTCTCACAGCTGTCGCGGGGACCAGAACAAAGAAGCGATAAAAGGCCCCTTCTTTCTGATCTAAGAGAGTCGGGCGCCATTGAGCAGGATGCAGATATTGTTATGTTTATCTACCGGGAAGATTATTATAATAAGGATACAGAGCTTCAAAATATAAGTGAAATAATTATTTCCAAGCAGCGCAATGGAGAGACCGGAACGGTCCAGTTAGCCTGGCTTGGTCAGCACACAAAATTTGCCGATCTTCATCGGGGATAGGGAGTAAGGATGAATAATAAAAGTAAAAAACTAATTGCTAAAATTCTTGTAGGTCTTCTTGTTTTTGCCCTAGTGGCGCCCTTTTTGGCAGGACTTTTCTAGTGATTGAAAAAGCAGACTGGTCAAATAAAGGCGTGAAAATCACTTTGGATGGCGAAGAGTATCTAATTCACACCAAGGCCTATATGGAAGCAAATCTTTCTGAGGGCCAGGAAGTGGATCTTGATGCTCTTCTTCTGCGTTCTGCTTATTTCTATGGACTTGAAAAAGCCGAGAGCTATTTGCTCCGGGGCCTGCGCACGCGAAAACAGCTAAGGGACTATCTTATAGCAAGAGAATTTATTGACCCAGTGGAAAACATTCTAAACTTTTTAGAGGAATACGGCCTTATAAATGATTATGACTATGCCAAGACCTATTATGAACAAGAGCGCCACCGCAGGGGAAGTTTTGCCATTAAACAGAGGCTTAGGCAAAGGGGAATAAATTCTTCTACCCTAGCAAGGATTGATATGATAGAAGACCCTAAGGACGCCCTGGAGCTACTCCTGAAAAAATATAGTTTTTGGGAAGATTTGGATTATAAAGAAGAAATAAAACGCAAAAACTTCCTCCTAGGGAGGGGTTTTAGCCACGAAACGATAAATAAAGCCATGATACTTGCAAAAAATAAGAAAACAACAAATAAAGATTGATTAATGGGGTAGTTTATAATAGAATTATCCTTGGAAAAAAATCAGGAGGAAAAAATGGAAATTAAAGAGATTAAAAGAGAAAAAAGCGAAGCTACGGTTGAATACAAGGTAGATTTTAATGAATTCAAGCCATATTTAGACAAGGTCTATAAAAAAGAACGAGGCAGATTTATGGTTCCTGGATTTAGAAAGGGAAAGGCCCCTCGTGTCTTGATAGAGCGCCACTATGGCGAAGATATTTTTTATGATGAGGCTCTTAATGCCATGATCCCCGAATTATATGATAAGAGCATTCACCAGCTTGATTATGAACCAGTTGCCCAGCCCCAGTTTTCTGTAGAAGAACTTGATAAGGAAAGAGGACTTGTGCTTAAGGCAGTGGTAACTCTTCTGCCAGAGGTCAAGTTAGGCCAGTATAAAAACCTAGAGATAGAAGCAGTAGATACAAAGGTAAGTGATGAAGAAGTAATGGACAAACTAAAAGAAGAAGCAGAAAAAAATGCCCGTATGGTGCCAGTTGATGTGGCCCAAGAAGAAGATATAGTGACTATAGACTTTGATGGTAGCATT
>DASRNA010000096.1:0-3477 GCA_035647655.1 Clostridia bacterium
CATATATCCCCTATCTTATTATACTCTATTATTCTAAAAACTACAGACAAAAATCAAATACTTGGCATCCTCGCCCTAAGAGCCTTCTCTTACTCAACTTATTTTGTAATAAATGAAACCAGTAGAACAAGAAGCCCAAGACCAATCCTATACCAGCCAAAAGCTTTAAAGTCATGTTTTTTGATGTAATTCATAAGAAAACGAATTACATAGACGCTGGTTAAATAACTGACCACCATACTTACGATCAAAATGAAAAACTCAAAAAAACTGAACATTCCAAAATTTCTAAGTTCCAGAACAGATGCACCAAACATAGCTGGTATGGCCATAAAAAAAGTAAATTCTGCCGCAATTTGTCTACTAAATCCTAAGTAAATCCCCCCAAGAATCGTTGCCCCACTTCTAGAGGTTCCAGGGAAGATGGCAGCAAAAAGTTGAAAAATCCCCACGATAAAGGCGTCTTTATAGGTGATTTTTCTTATACTAACAATCTTAGCCTCCCTGTCTTTGTTTTTGTTTTCCAAGTAAATAAAAAGAACACCTACAATGATCAGGGCTAGGGCCACAGAGACCGAATTATAAAAGTACTTATAAAAAGTTGACTTAAAAAGGATCCCAATTACTCCAGCAGGAATCGAGGCAAAAAGGATCTTAAACCACATAATCATGGTTTGTCTTTCCACACTAAAAGGTTTAAACTTAAAGGGAAAGATATCCTGCCAGTAAAGAACCACAACAGCCATAATTGCTCCTAGCTGTATTACCACCAGATACATCTCCATAAAAGCTTCGCTTACCTGTAGCTTAATAATCTCATCAAGAAGTATCATATGCCCAGTACTGCTAATAGGGAGCCATTCTGTGATGCCCTCAACAATACCAAATATAATGGCTTTAATGAGATTTAGCATGAATCTCCCTCAATAATTACAGCAAGAAGCTTTACTGTTTCTTTATAAGGATTTCTAAGCGAGTGTTCGTATCCTTCTCTAGTAAAAGCTGCATCGCCTTTTCTTAACTCAACCCACTCACCATTATCTAGTGTTTGAGCAGCTCCTTCTAGAAGTAGAAAGATCTCAGCTTCTCCCTTATGGATATGGGAGCCAATAGAGCAGCCTTGCTCCAAGGTTACAATAGCAAAAAGCCTGGCTAAGCCAAGCATCTCCTCTTTGTCAAAAATGTCTAGAAAAGAAACCCTGCCCTGGCCATCCATAAGACAGTCTACTTCTCTTGTTTTCATTTCTTCTTTGCGTTTTATCATTGATTCCTCCTGGTTTAGAATTTTATTTTTTCTATTATTTATGTTAAGCTAAGGCAATTGAGGTGTAATATGAAAGTCGGACTTCGCGTAATAAAAACCGTCCTCGCCGTTGCTTTGTGTTTTCTTATTGATGCCTTTCGAGGGGGTATGCCTTTTTTTGCTGTAATATCGGCTATTTTATGTTTGCAAAAAGGCAAGGTAGAAACCTATTCCAAGGCAATAACTAGAGTCCTTGGTACTCTTATTGGGGGTGGCTATGGGCTATTTAGCCTCCTACTTTTTCAATATACTGGTGTTGCCTATAAAAGTCCAGTATATGTCCTTGTTATTTCTTTGATGGCCATTTTGATTATCAATACCAACCTTTGGATTAAGAACCCCATTTCCGTTGGCTTTTCTTGTGTTGTTTACTACTCTGTGGTTATCGGACATTTTCAGGATTTAGATCCCTTTCTTTTTGTTCGTAACCGCATGCTGGACACCTTTATTGGCATTGGAGTGGCTCTTTTTCTTAATTACATCTTTCCCTTTAAAGGTGAGACAAAAGATCCCATGCTTTCTCAATAAAGTCAGCATCCTTAACAAGACTTCCAAAACCCCAGCTTACTTGCAGGCCTCTACATTTGGCCTTTTTTGCTGTTAAGATATCCACTTCACTATCCCCCACATAAAGAAGCTCGTTTTTTTGCCTACCAATCTTATTCATTAAATGCAAAAGAGATGTGGGATCAGGTTTTCTTGGAAAACCAGCACCACTTCCCATTACCGCAAAAAAACGATCTTTAAAGTAAATATCACATATCCTTACAAGGTGTTCATGGGGCTTATTGCTAAGCACAGCCATTTCTATCTCTTTTTTATCAAGTTCATCAAGAAGTTCCATAATACCTGGATAGGGCCTTGTATAGACATCCAGATGTTCATGGTAGTAAAGAGCAAAGGCCTCTAAAAAGAGTTCCGGGTCCTTTGCCCCAAGTCTTTGCATTAAAACCAAGGGGCCTTTTCCCAAGGCCTTTTTAACCTCTTCTTTATTAGGACTTTTATAGCCATATAAGGTAAAAGCATGGCTTACCGCTTGATAAAGGTCCTCTAGTGTATCTAAAAGTGTTCCATCTAAATCAAAAATTACTGTTTTTATCAAATCCCTCCTCCAAATAGTCGAGGCTCTAGAAACTCTTTTGTTTTTTCCTTCCAAGAAAGACTAGTAAAACATTCCAACAAGTATTCTAGATCCGCAGGTTTTTGCTGGTGTTTTTCTAAAAAAACTTTGATCACAGGATAAAAGATATCTGGACCAAGAAAAGCTTCCAGATCTTCCAGGAGCATCCAGCCTCCTAGGCTAAGATCTCTTCCCTTAAGTTGATTAAGACTCTTGGTCTTTACCCGGTTTCTTCCTTCTTTATGGTCTTCATTAAAACTCTCAATCTCCTGAGGACTATAGATATTTTTAATTATTTTTGATGTATAAAAAAGAACAAAGCCATCGCCAAAAAACTCCTCCGCCTCATAGGCTGGGACTGTCCAGCCCAGTTTTAAGTAGGCCTTTAACACCTCTTCAAAGCCACGAAGGCTAGTCTTTTTTGGCCAGGGAAAAAAGAAACTTCCCTTGAGCTGAAAGGGCTTTTCTCCCTCAGGCAGGCTCACATAGCGAAGGTCTCCTGTAAAGGAACTTTCTCCACAGTGTTTTCTCATAAACTCTCCTGCTCGGCGTAAAACTAGGCTTAATAGCTCCACATCAGGTTTGTCATCAAGAAGATATATTTCTCCCGAAAAAATCCGATCAGCATGATAGGGAGCTATACTAAAGGTCGGACCATCCTCTCCCTTAAAAAGAAAGCGAAGAAAACCTTGTCTTCGTTGAACTTTTTCTAGCTCATGACTACTAAGCACTACTAGGTCCTCGGGGAGGATAATCTCCGTATGGCGAAGGGGAGGGGCATCTTCCCCAAAAAGCGGAAGATAGGTCCCATCATCTCGGATAAATAACCAAGGCCGTCTTGGATTAACATATAATTGATAAGAAATCTTATAGCGATGACCTGTAGGAAGATGGTAGCTATCCATAGAAGCTTCTTTTTTAGGCAAAAGAAAGTTTTCCTTATCATCGACAAGAAACTCTGTAATAAAACACTGGGAGTTGAGCAAAATTTTGCGCCCCGGAATCTCCCAACTATTTATCGTCACCTCTACATGGAAAGTGCCCAAATTAGGGC
>DASRNA010000097.1:0-2704 GCA_035647655.1 Clostridia bacterium
TAAAAAAAGAATCCAAAGGATCGAGGATGCAGATCTTTTTACTGGCCTAGATCTAATCCTGGATGGCTTGGATTCTATTTCTTCCAGATATTTATTGATGGAGATTGCCATAAAAAAGGGTCTTCCCCTTATTCATGGTGCTATCGGTGCCTTTGAAGCCCAGTTAGCGTTTTTAGAGCCTGATATCAATCGTATGAAAGTTATTTATCCCTGGGAAGAAGAGGTCTCAAAGGCCAACCTCTCCTTTGTCCCAAGTTTTCTTGCTTCCTTGCAAGTGAAAATGTTACTTGAATATTTTCTTTCAAGGCCAGAGCTAGAGAAAAACACCTTGATACGAATTGATCTTAGAGATTTACAAATCTACAAGATTCCTCTAGATACTTAGCCACCAGCAACAGGCGGGAAAATAGCGACGATATCCCCCTCTTTTAAGGGGTGATCGAATTTTGAGTGAAAGCCATTCACAAGTAGAATGGCTACTTTTTTTTGCTCAATTTCCAGATGCTTGAGGATATGTGCTGGTGTAGGAAAATCTTCCACCGGTTGAAAGCTTATCTTTTCTCGTCCATTACGAAAATGAGCAAATAGACGGATCTCAATCATTATTTAAGTCCTAAGCGCTTAAGGGTTTCTTCTGTTGGGAAGGCATCAACCCATCCGCGCAGCTCATAATACTCTGGGAGCATTTCATCTAGTCTTGAAACCATTCCTTTAGAAGGACCATTTGCAATGGGTTCTTTTAAAAGGCGATTAGGCAGTGTATCTTCTTCTGCTTTCATGCCTGCTTCTAAATTAAACTGGCGCTCAATATTGTAGATGCGCTCTCCTGCCTCCATGACTTCATCCACACTTAGAGAAGAACCTGTGGCGGCATTGTAAAGGGCAGTATATTCTGGTGCACCTAGGGCAAAGGAAGTAAATAAGCAAAGACCTAGGGCATCAATTACTGCAGTAAGATCTTGGAAAACCTTAACCAGTCCAGCCTTACCTTCTACGATGGTGCGGTCAGCAGCTACGGGTAAACCTAGGATTTCTGGAGAAATCGTATATCCACGAACATGACAGCCCCCTCGATTTGAGGTGGCATAGTTTAGACCAATTCCCTGAATAGCGCGAGCATCATAGGCGGGCAATTCTTGTTTTTTAGAGCTCATGGAAAATTCTGGAGCCCCATAATGTTCACAGAGCTTAAAGGAGCCATCAGCCATTAATTTGGCCAGGGCACCATCGCCTTTACCCATTTTCCTCGTCCATTCAATAATGGAATTTCCTTCTCCCCAATCAAGACTTACTCCACCTAGTTCTTCCTCTTTTATATAACCTCTTTGGTAAAGTTCCATGGCTGCTGCAATGGTGCAAGGAGCCCCAATAGCATCAAGGCCGTATTCATTACAAAGATGGTTGGCTTCACTAATGGCTTCAAGGTCGCTAACAAAACAGTCGCCACCATAGGCCCATAAAGGCTCATATTCAGGTCCACCGATTTCTTGGCCCTCCATACGAACGACTCGTCCACAACCAATAGGGCAGCGGTGGCAGAAAGAGTTTTTAACAAGAACATTTTCCTCTACCATGGCTTCGCCACTGGTCTTATCGGCATCTTCAAAGTAGGATAGTTGCCAGTTTTTTGTAGGAAAAGCACCAATGTTATTGATAATGTTCACAAGAACCGCTGTTCCGTAAGTAGGCAGGCCGCCGCTAGTAACAGGGTTTTCTCTAATTTTATCTAGGGACAGCTTAAAAGCTTCTTTCATAGCTTCTACATCATAGGCTTCCATGATATTTCGTGAAGCTTTAACAGAAATCGCTTTTAGGTTTTTACTTCCCATAACAGCTCCCATGCCTCCGCGACCGGCAGCCCTATCTTTATCATTAATGATGCAGGAAAGTAGAGATTGATTTTCTCCTGCTGGCCCAATATAAAGAGCAGAAGTCTTATTTCCGTGCTTTTGTTTTAAGTAAGCATCCACATCGATAGAGGTTTTTCCCCAAATTTCTGAGGCGTCCAGAATCTCAAAATTCTCATCGTCAATATTGATATAGACAGGTTTTTCTGATTTGCCTTCAACAATAAGGGCGTCATAACCAGCATACTTGAGTTTTGCCCCCCAAACACCGCCGGAGTTGGCTGAACCGATAAGGCCATTTAGAGGTGCCTTGGTAACAACCATATAGCGACCAGCTGTTGGAGCGTTGGAACCTGTAAGGGGACCGGTGATAAAGATTAGCTTATTGTCTTCGGAAAGGGCGTCAACATTTTGAATGCCGTCATCATAGAGCCATTTTGTAGCTAGCCCCCTACCGCCTATAAACTTATGTGCTTGGTCTTTATCGATGGTTTCTTCCTTAATCGTTCCCTTGCTTAGATCAATGCGTAGAAGTTTTAAATTATAGGTTGTTTTCATCATTATTACCTCCAATAAAAAATCAGGGTATGCGACCCTGATAATAAAATAAGGGTCGCACTAAAAAACAGTGAGATCCCTTTCCAAGCATGGGAGGCCTTGCTGTTTCCAACAAAACCCATCGGCGCGCTACCATTTCACTAGGTAGAGACGCTCGGAATCATTTATTACTTACATTATAGCAAAAAAACACCTATATGTAAATAAAAACAAACAATCCTTTTCAAAAAAAACGAGTTGTATTTTATTTATAGGTTTTGCGCCTTAGCTAAGGCAGGAAAATGGTTTGAGATTAGGGG
>DASRNA010000098.1:0-11983 GCA_035647655.1 Clostridia bacterium
ATCCTAAAAAATCACCTATAGGGGTTCGTACTGCTGCAACTACCACAACTTTTTTCAAAGCTCTACCTCCTTTATAATTTTTCAACTTGTCTATGCTTGTTTTCTACCATTCTTGTAAGCGGGTAGGTCTTTGGTAAAAAACAAACCTGACTCCTTTGCCAGGATCATTACTAGACTTTTTATAAAAAGCTGCCTTATGGGCAGCAAATTTTTTTGTTTTTTTGCTAAAGCTGGCCCTTGAGCTCTTCTAGCTAGTTTTTCTGAGTAAAACATTGTCTGATAAAAGAAGGCTTCTTATAGCTAATTAGATCTTCTTTTTTTCTTAGAATTGTGTACTAATTATAACTTATAATGATTATTATGTATAGGAAAAATGAATAAAACTCCTAATTTGCAAAAAAATAAGGAGCCTAAGCTCCCTATATCTCTATTACTTTTCTATATTCTTCTTGAAATTTCGCCAAAATCTTTTTTTCCATTCTGGATATGGTCATTTGAGAAACAGATAATTCCTTGGCAACAACAATCTGGGTTTTTTCCTCAAAAAAGCGGTCTTCTATAATTTTTCGCTCCATGGGATTTAATTTATCCATAATAAAATGGATAAACTCCTCATTGTTTATTGCTTCAAAATTTTTATCTTCTTCTCCCACAATATCCATAAGGCGAACGTCCCTATCTTCTCCACCTGTTTCAAGTTCAATATCTAGACTTCTTGGTGTATAGACCTTTGATGCTTCCATGGCTTCTATTACAGCCTCATCGCTTACACTAAGATATTCTGCAATATCATTAACTGTAGGTGGTCCCCCTTGGCTTTTATAGAGTTGATCTCTAGCCAGGGTGATTTTTTTAGATAGTTCCTGAATTCGTCTTGGTACACGTATGGTCCAACCCTTATCCCTAAAATGTTTTTTTAGTTCTCCCACAATTGTAGGGGTAGCAAAGCTAGAAAACTCAAAGCCCTTGTCTACATCAAAACGTTGAACAGCATAAAGCAGACCCAGGGAAGCAACCTGAAAGAGGTCTTCGTGGTCAATTCCCTTATTAACGTATTTTTTCGTCAGGATTTCCGCGATATATATATGCCTTGTATAAAGCTCATCGCGTATTTCATTATTAGGACTCGCTTTGAATAGGCGAAATAATTCTTTCGTTTCTACGTCTTTATATGACATTTTTCACCTACACTATCTTTTTTTTATCATGTGAATGGTTGTCCCTTTTTCCTCTTCTGATTCAACAATCATCTCATCCATTAAAGAATCAATGATATAAAGGCCAAGACCGCTCCCCATATAATCCTCTGGGGTAGGGGGGTTTATTTTCTCAAGAACAAAGCCTCCTCCTTGATCGGAGACGCTAATTTTCATAAAATCTTTGCCTATTTCAATAATAATATCGATGCTCTTAGAACCTCTTCCATGAAGAACCACATTATTACAAGCTTCCCCAACAGCCAAGCGTATATCTTCTACTTTTTCTATATCAAAGCCATGAATACCCGCCACAGATGAGGCAGCTAGGCGTGCGGAAATTACATATTCTTTTTTATTGGGTATATTCAATTTAAATATTTCCATTTCTCCTCCTTCAACTAGCATCATCATACCCATCAATAAGGAAATTATTCTTCACGGACGCGTATAACCTTATCAAGACCTGTGATGCGAAAGAGTTTAAGAACACTAGATTGAGGTTTTGCCAGTACCAATTCTAGGTCGTTTTTCTTTAGACGTTTTACAATGCCAATTAGCATTCCAAGGCCTGTACTGTCTATATAATCAAGCTCCTCGGCATTAATGATCATGCTTTTTTCTTTTTCTTCTAGGATTGCTTCTAGTTTTTCTTTCACCTCAGGGGAGGTGTGAATATCAACTTCTCCCATGATTTTTACTTCCCAGCAATCTCCCCGTTCGGAAAACAAATATCTAATCTTCACTGCCATCTTCTTCCTCCTCCGTCTCTCTAGCCTTAGCAAATCCGACCACTTCTACTTCGTCTTCAAACCTCATTAGGCTAACTCCAGAAGTGTTTCTTCCCATTTTTGATACATCCATAGCCCGGATGCGTATCATGCTGCCTTGGGAATTAATAAGAAAGAGTTCATCTTCTTCTGTAACCATACTTACTCCCACCACATGACCCGTTTTATCCGATAGTTTATAGTTGATCATTCCTTTACCGCCTCTTCCTTGGCTGCGGTAATTGGTAAGTTCTGTTCTTTTTCCATAACCCTTTGATGTGATGGTTAAAATGTCTCCTTCTTTTTCATTTACAATTTCTGTGGAGACTACTTCGTCTTCTTTTTCAAGTTGAATACTCTTTACTCCCCTTGTATTTCTATTTAAAATTCTCATTTCTGATGATGGGAATCGAATGGATTTTCCAAGCTTTGTCGCTACAAAAACATCAGAATCTTCATCAAGAATGCGTACATGAATTACTTCATCGCCCTCATCTAAGCGAATCACTTTTATTCCGCCCTGACGATTGCTTTCAATGTTTTCTAGGAGCATTTTATTGATAACGCCTTCTTTTGTTGCTAGGACAATGCGTCTATCATCCATTTCATTAACAGGGATAATACTGGTTACCTTCTCGCCTTCATCAAGTTGCAATAAATTGATAATGGGTGTTCCCCTACTTTGTCTACTTGATTCAGGTATGCGATAGGCTTTTAGGCGAAATAGTTTTCCCAGATTGGTAAAATATAATAAATCACTATGGGTAGAAGTGGTAAATATATCATAGATCACATCTTCATCCCGAGTGGTAAGTCCTATTATTCCTCTTCCTCCCCTATTTTGGGATTGGTAGACATCTTGGGCTACTCTTTTCACATAACCTCTTTGGGTAAGAGTAATTACCATTTTTCTTTCTTCGATTAGATCTTCATCTTCTAATTCTTCATAACTATGCTCGATACTTGTTCTTCTTTCATCTCCATAGCGTTCTTTGATATCTTCTAGACTTTCTTTAATAATATCCATAAGAAGACTTTCATCACCTAGAATACTAAGATAATAAGCAATGTCTTTTTGTAATCCTGTAAGCTCATCTTCAATCTTCTTATACTCAAGACCCTGAAGACGTCTTAGCTGCATACTAAGAATACTATTTGCTTGGATTTCTGTAAAATCAAAGCTTTCTATTAGCTTTTCTCTCGCATCATCATAAGATGAGCGAATAATGCGAATAATCTCATCTATATTTTCAAGGGCCTTTAATAGTCCCTCTAGTATATGAGCCCTGTCCCTTGCTTTTTTTAGATCATATTTAATTCGGCGAGTTTCTACATCTTTTTGATGTAGAATATATTGTTCTATTAAACCCTTTAGGGTAAAGACCTTGGGCATTTTGTCTTGGAGGGCAATAAAAATCATACTAAAGACAGATTCTAGAGTAGAGTTTTTATAGAGTTGATTTAAAATAACATTGGCATTGGCATCCCTGCGTACTTCAAGAACAATGCGAATCCCCTTACGACTGGACTCATCTCTCATTTCTGTAATGCCATCTATTCTTTTTGTCCTTACCAGGTCTGCTATACTTTCTAGAAGTTTTGTTTTGTTTACCATATAGGGAATCTCAGTAATAACGATACGAGAGCGTCCCTTGCCAAACTCTTCTACAGAAGCCTTAGAGCGAATCCTCACCCTGCTTCGACCCGTTCGATAAGCTTGACGGATGGATTCTTTTCCCATAATTGTTGCTCCTGTGGGAAAATCCGGACCTTTAATAATCTCCATAAGGTCTTCTGTATCACACTCAGGATAATCAATGGCATAGATAGTACCATCGATAATTTCTCTTAAATTATGAGGGGGGATGCTGGTGGTCATTCCTACAGCGATTCCTGTTGAGCCATTTACTAGCAAATTGGGAAAACGGCTGGGAAGAACCCAGGGCTGCATTAAAGACTCATCATAGTTTGGATAAAAATCTACTGTTTCTTTATCCAAATCACGTAGCAATTCATCGGCTATAGGAGAAAGCCTTGCTTCAGTATAACGCATTGCTGCTGCCCCATCTCCATCAATGGATCCAAAGTTTCCTTGGCCCTCAACAAGTAAATATCTTGTAGAAAACTCCTGGGCCAAACGCACCATGGCATTATAAATAGCAGAGTCTCCATGGGGGTGATATTTACCAATCACATCCCCTACGATCCTTGCTGATTTTTTAAAGCTTTTATCGTGGGTATATTTTTGTTCATACATTGAGTAAAGAATACGTCTATGCACGGGCTTTAAGCCATCCCTAACATCGGGCAAGGCTCGGGAGACAATCACACTCATAGAGTAATCAATATAGGATTTTTGCATCTCCCTGCTTATATCTCTTTCAATAATTTGTTCTTTCACATTATCTCCTATACATCCAGGTTCGTTACGTTAACACCATGTTCTTGGATAAATTGACGGCGCGGCTCAACCTGGTCTCCCATAAGGGTAGTAAAGACTTGATCGGCTTCAATCGCATCATCAATATTTACTCGAATAAGAATTCGATTCTCTGGATCCATTGTCGTGGTCCACAGCTGTTCAGCATTCATTTCACCAAGACCTTTATAGCGCTGAATATGGCTGTTTCTGCCCATTTTTTCAATTAAGATCTGAAGTTCATTATCCGTATAGGCATATTCTATCTTGTTTCCCCTTTTTACTGAATAAAGAGGGGGCTGTGCCAAATAAATATGTCCGTTTTCTATAAGGGGTGTTAGATATCGGTAAAAGAATGTTAAAAGTAGGGTCCGGATATGGGCTCCGTCGACATCGGCGTCGGTCATAATAATAATTTTATGATAACGCAGCTTATCTATTTCAAACTCATCCCCAATTCCAACCCCAAAGGCTGTAACCATATCTCTAATTTCTCTCGAGTTAAGAGCGCGGGAAAAGTTTGCTTTTTCTACATTTAGTATTTTTCCCCGAAGAGGAAGGATAGCCTGATAGCTTCTTTCCCGACCGAGTTTTGCTGTTCCTCCAGCTGAGTCACCCTCAACAATATAAATTTCGCTAAGTACTGGGTCTTTTTCTTGACAATCAGAGAGTTTTCCGGGAAGAGAAAAACCATCTAGTAGTCCTTTTCTTCGTGTTAAATCTCTAACCTTTCTTGCAGCAATCCTGGCCTTTGAGGAGCGGATACATTTTTCCATAATAAACTTGGCTTCCTGGGGCTCTTCCATAAGAAAGTTTGACAGGATTTCACTACAAACTGAATCCGTTATTCCTCGGAGTTCACTATTGCCAAGTTTTGTCTTGGTCTGCCCTTCAAACTGAGGCTGACTCACTTTTACAGACAAAATAGCCGTAAGTCCTTCTCTAACATCATCTCCAATAAGGTTATCTTCGTTTTCTTTGATAAAACCGTTTTTTCTTCCATATTCGTTTATCACTCGGGTAAGGGCGGCTCTTAAACCTGATAAGTGGGTTCCCCCCTCTTGGGTATTAATATTATTGGCAAAGGTATGGATGTTTTCTGTATAGGTATCACTATATTGTAGGGCGATTTCTACTACAACTCCATCTCTTACTTGCTCACCATATAAAATCTTCCTATGCAAGGCTGTTTTATTTCGATTAATATATTTAACAAACTCAGCAATGCCCCCTTCATAAAAGAAATGAACTTCTTTTTCATGAATATGATCGATAAAATCAATTTTGATTCCTTTATTTAGAAAGGCCATCTCTCTAAATCTGTTTTCCAAAATTTTATTATCGAATTCTATTTCTTCAAAAATTTCTTCATCGGGCCAGAAAATGGTTCGGGTTCCCTGCTCTGATGTTTCTCCTATTATTTCAAGGGGTCTTGTAATAATTCCCCGGGCAAATTCTGTGCGGTGTATCTTACCCTCGCGGTAAACTTCTACAATCATGTTTTTACTTAGGGCATTTACCACGGCAGCTCCTACACCATGGAGTCCTCCCGAAACTTTATATTCCTCATTATTAAATTTTCCACCAGCATGAAGTACGGTGTGAATTACTTCAACAGCAGAAATATTGAGTTTAGGGTGAAGATCTGTGGGCATTCCACGACCATTATCCTTAACCTCTACGCTACTATCTTTATGAATCACAATAGAAATTGAATCAGCAAAGCCATTGATGGCTTCATCAATGCTATTGTCGATAATTTCATATATTAAATGGTGAAGTCCACGCTGTCCTGTTGTTCCAATATACATACCAGGTCTGGTTCTAACAGGTTCTAGTCCTTCAAGAACTTGTATTTTGTCTGCTGAATATCTTTCACTCATATTTTCTCCCCTCTACAATTGTCGTTTTATTAAAATCTTTTATCTTAGATAAATCCAAGCCATCAAGGTCCGTTCCACTAATAATTACTTGATAATCTTGGAGAAGTTCCAATAGTTGATGACGCCTAAATCGGTCTAATTCACTAAAGACATCGTCCAGTAGTATAAGAGGTTTTTTTTCAAGCTGTTTTGTTATAAAGGGTAAAAGCCCAAAAAAAATACTGATAGAACCGATACGCACTTGGCCTTGACTGGCAAATCTACGAGCATCCCTCTTATCTATTTCAATATACATATCATCACTCTGGGGACCAAAGCTGGTATAACCCAGAGAAAGGTCTTTTTTTCTATCTTCGCGATAGCGCTTTCTGGGGTCCTCTACACCTTGAAAAGAACTCTTATAACTTAAGCAGAGTTCTTCTTTTCCTCCAGAAATAAATTCGTGTACTATTTTGCTTTGTGCATTTAGGATTTCAACAAAAAGTCCTCGGGCCTTATAT
The DNA here is from genome assembly GCA_035647655.1 of Clostridia bacterium. Lineage (GTDB taxonomy): Bacteria > Bacillota > Clostridia > Peptostreptococcales > Acidaminobacteraceae > DTU036. The sequence goes on from DASRNA010000098.1 coordinate 6,769, forward strand.
ATCTTTTTCCCATATAGGGCTAATTTTTCTTCATATACATCCATTTGTAGGGGATCAAAGTTTTCTTTTAAAAGGATATTGCGTGAGCGTAGTAGCCTTTGATACTGAATCAGGCTATAAAAATATGCTGGGCTTACCAGGGATATTTCTCTATCAATAAACTTTCTTCTGTAACTTGGCCCTTCTCTAAGAACTTTAAGATGTTCTGGAGAAAAAAGAACCATGGGAAATCGCCCAAAAAGTTCACTTCTTCTTTCTATCTCAATATTATTTACTGAAATTACCGGTTTTTTATCCTTGTGGGTATAAACGAATTCAAAGTCTTCTGAACCTTGAGAAAAATTAAGTTCTACCCTAAAGGGGTCTTTTCTTTCATGAAAAGCCTCTCTAGGACTCCGTGCACGATAGACCTTCCCCATACAGGCAAGATAGATAGCTTCTAGAAGATTTGTTTTTCCCTGGGCATTGTCTCCTAAGATAAATTCAAAGTCCGAAGAAAAATAGAACTCTTCATCAACAAAGTTACGGTAATTAATTAATCGTGCATAGTTTATTTTCATAAATTCTCCTGTATACATTTTAGCACATTTTAGCAATTTATTCAAACCACCGTAGGGGGCTACCTAATATAAAAAAAAGGCCCTATTTCGCCTAATTTGCTTCCTCTTTTTGCTTTATGCCTTCTTGAGCATAAGTGAAAAAAGCTAAAAATATTAAGTTTTACATAAATAATAAACAAAAAGCAAAAACAAGACCTTTTTTTTCTATAGGCAGAAGCCTGTCTGCTTATTGTCTTATTTGCTTGCTTTCTTGCAAAAGATCCAATCTTTTATTTTATATTTAAGGATATGGATTTATCTTAGTTTATCATATTGAGGTTTTTTTCCAAAACGATAAAAAACACCCTTGCTCTTTAGTAAGGCTTTGCTTGTGTCTTTATATGGTGCACTTTTCTTTTTTAATTTGATAGTCTAGGGCTGTATCTTTTTATCAGGTCTAGATAGTCCTTATTCTTCCATAAAAATTCATATTTTTTGTTTTTTTCTATTTCCTTTATTAAGGAAAGCAAAAAAAACTCCCCCATCCTGCCTGCTTCTTTCTTTGTTTTTATATTTCTATATAGGGGGGAATGATTAATATCCCATTTTCTATCCATTGCCTCAAATATGTTTTTTAGCAAGGCTAGGGATTTTTCTTGGTCCTTAGTAAAAACCGCTAATTCGAAATTAGCAATATAGGCACTGCAGTCCCAAAGATCATAGAGCCTTGCTGTTTTTTCAAAAACCTTGGCTATATAGTCTGCTTCTTCTATTTTCTTTTCTTTTTGATTTACTTGGGCTAATTTTAATAAAAGACCCTGGATTTCGTTAATTTTTTCTAGCAAGCCTTCTTCTAGGAGTTTCATGGCTTCAATATTTTTTTTCTGTTTTATATATAGACTCGTCTGAATCTGTCCTTTATCAATTCCTTGCTCAGGCAAAGAGTCAATTAGTTTTTGTGCTTTTTCGTACTCTGCTCTTTTTATATATTTTGAAATCATTTTAGAAATAGCTTGATCACGAATCTTACTATCATCACTGTGAGCCAATCGCTTATATAAACTTTCAATCTGTCTACCATACTTTTCACTATCTTTGTTTTCAAAGACTAGAAGAGATCCTTCTAAAGTTAAGGCAATCGTGTAGATTAGTTTAGGGCTAGTAGGATATTCTTTTATTTTTTCTTCTGCTAGAGAGTATCCTTCTTCAAAACCTTTTTTTTGGATGGTAGAGCTTAGCTCATTGATAAATCTTCCTATTTCCTCCTCTGATAACTCTTCTTTAAATGATAAGAGGGTATTTAGGTCGGTTTTAAGTAATCTAGCCAGGCTGGGTAAGAGGCTAATGTCTGGATATGAAACTCCCTTTTCCCACTTGTTTACTGCTGGAGTAGAGACACCCAAATATTCTGCTACTTTTTTTTGGGTTAATCCTAGCTCTAGGCGTTTTTTCCTTATTATTTTATTTATTCTCATTTTTTACGCCCCTTTCTTTTTATTAAGGATCTACACCTTTATTATATTGATTTTACTCTGTCTTTACAATTGAGCTTTTCTTAGTTTTTTCTGGGATAAGTTAACCAGTGGTTAATTTGACCCAAATGCTTTTTCGTCCTTTTATAAGCTTCATAATTCTAATAAATAATAAAAGCCCAGAAATTAAGCTTCTGAGCTTTTATTATCTATTGGTTTTTTATCGTCCCAGCTCCCTTGCCGCATCTTCATCTAAAAGAACGACTATATTGGGATGAAGCTGTAAAACACTGGCAGGAAGATCTGTGGTTATGGGTCCCTCCAAGGTTCCTTTTATTGCCCTGGCCTTATTTGCGCCATTGGCAATTAGGAGGATTTTTTTTGCTTCCATAATACTTCGAATACCAAGGGTTATGGCCTGGCTTGGTACCTCTTCTATTTTATTGAAAAAACGAGAGTTGTCTTTAATGGTGTTTTCCTTTAGCTCCACTACATGGGTTCTTGTGGAAAAAGAGGTTCCCGGTTCATTAAATCCAATATGTCCATTGGTTCCAATTCCCAGAAGTTGAATATCAAGTCCCCCCATGTCTTTTATCTTTTTATCATATAAAAGGCATTCTTTTTCTATATCCTCTGCATTTCCATCGGGGATAAACCAGTGTTTTTCATCTATATCTACTTTATTAAAAAGTTTATTTTCCATAAAAGCACGATAACTTCCTGGATTTTTTGGATCAATTTTTATATACTCATCAAGATTAAAGGTTTTTATCTTTTTAAAACTAATCAGTCCCTCATCATACAAACGAATTAGTCTTTTATAAGTAAGCTTAGGAGTGCTTCCTGTAGCAAGACCAAGTACGGAATCTGGTTTTTTTAGCATCTGTACTGCAAGAATTCTTGTAGCTGCTCTACTCATTTCTTCATAATTTTTGTATATTTTTATTTCCATTGGTTTTCCTTTATTTTTCTTCTAAAACAACTTCAACCCTTTCGTGTATGCCCTCTTTAGCAATAATAACTTCCACTAAATCACCAGAAAAAATCTTTTTTCCTCTTTGGGTGCAAGTTGTACCATTAAGATAAACAAAACCATCGCGGATTAAATGTTTTGCCAAGCCCCCACTATCTACAATAGCAGCAAACTTAAGTAGCTGGTCTAAACGTATATGGTCGGTCTTTATTTTTACTATCATTGGGGGGTCCTTATGGGGACTACATAATATTCATAGTCGTCTTTATCTTTTTGTGTTATTTTACAGGGTTTATGAGAACCTCCCATAGCAAATACCATACTGTCTTCTTCCATTACTCGTAAGGCTCTTAGAAGATAATTGGGATTAAAGTTTATTACTAGGGGTTCTCCATGATTTACGGTAGAAATACTTTCTTTTGCAAGACCCAGTTCGGAAGAACTTGATATATCTACTTGGCGATCGCTAAAATCAAAATTAACAATATAACTTTTAGAGCGATTGGCAAGAAGGGCAACCCGGTCCAGTGCTCGATAAAATTCGTCAATAGGAATTTCTACCTTTGTATCAAAACCTGTATCGATGACTCTTTCATAATTTATATAGTTGCCTTCTAAAACTTTAGAGATAATTGTGATTCCATCAAAATTAAAAACAACATGGTTGGAAGAAACAAGTATTTCCATTTCTTCTTCTCCTGTGCCTATAATTTTTTCGATTTCACTTAGATTTCTACCAGGTATAACCACCTGGCAGGGATTTCCTTCTAAAATGGGAACGGTTTTTATGGCAATGGTAAATCCATCCACAGAAACCATTTTCATTTTTCCGTCTTTTACTTCAACTAGACTTCCTGTTAATATGGGGCGGGTTTCATCTTGTCCTACGGCAAATTTTGTCATTTTAACAAGAGAAGAAAAAGCTCCTTGTTCTATCTTTATAGAACTTCCTTCATTGATTTGAGGTATTTGAGGATAGTTTTCTTGATCCATCATACTTAGTCTATATCTACTTGATTGACAAACAAGAAATAAACTTTCATCTTTTATTTCCATGGTGATTGGCTCACCAGGGAGTTTTCTTATAATATCACTAAAAAGCGAAGAATCAATTAGTACACTTCCTTCTTTTTCTACAAAGGCAGGTACCTGCATAATAATAGATAAGCTCAGATCGTGACTTTTCAATATAATCATATTATCTTTAGCTTCTATATGTATCCCTCTTAATATTTCCATAGTCGTACGCAGATTTGTTGCTTTACTAACTATGCTTAAGGCAGAGACTAGTTCTCTTTGATTTAGGGTGAACTTCATTACTCCTCCATATCTATAATATATAGTCGTAGTAGTAGGGGCTGTTGATATGTTAACAAGTAGGCTAAGCCTTTGCAAGCACGGGATAAGTGGAGTGGAAAAGCCTGTGTAGAAAAAAAGCATAAGTTTGACTTTATCCACAGCTTATTTTATCCACAGAATTTCTCACTTTATCCCCAGGCTTCTTGGGATAAATTATAACATTTCTTTTAAGGTCTCAAGAAGCTCTTTTGTTGATTCTTTTGTTTCTTTTTCTTTTGTTATTTTATCACAGGAATGCACAACTGTGGAGTGGTCTCTATTGCCAAAAATTTCTCCTATCTTTGGAAGAGATAAATCAGTCATTTCTCTTATAAGATACATGGCAACTTGTCTTGGATAAGCAATGGATCTGGTTCTTTTAGGAGAATCAAGTTCTTGTTCTGTGACTTCAAAATGCTGACAAACGATTTCTCTAATATAGTTACTATCAATTTTTCTAACCAAAGTCTTATCAAGGATTTCTGCCAAGGCTTCTTCACAAAGGGCTATATCAATGGTTCGATCTACCAGTGAGGAGTAGGCAATAACCCGGGTTAAGGCCCCTTCAAGCTCACGAATATTGCTTTTTATATTTTTGGCTATAAATTCATATACATCTTCAGTGATTAGTTTATTGTCTCTTTCGGCTTTCTTCTTAAGGATGGCCACTCTGGTTTCATAATCAGGATCATTAATATCTGTAATCAGTCCCCACTCAAACCTAGAACGCAATCTATCTTCTAAGGCTTTGATTTCTCGAGGGGGCCGATCTGAACTTATAACAATCTGTTTGTTGGCCTGGTGTAAGTCATTAAAGGTATGGAAAAATTCAATCTGGGTTTGTTCTTTATCAGCTAAGAATTGTATATCATCTATAAGGAGTACATCTACAT
>DASRNA010000099.1:0-2976 GCA_035647655.1 Clostridia bacterium
CACCTATACTAATATTAATGGTATATGTTATTATGAAGTAATAAGCACGATGAAGAAAAACAATCTAGAATCATCACCGACTTATTGCCGTATTATAGAAATTAGGGAGGATATGTAATGAATCTAATTGATAAGATAAGAGTAATCGAAGATTACCCAGCTGAGGGTATCAGTTTTAAAGATATAACTACCTTGCTTAGCGAACCTGATGCCTTTTATGAGGCTGTGCAAGCTATGATTAAAAGCAGTGAGGATATTGAATTTGATGTGATTTTAGCCGCTGAAGCCAGAGGTTTTATTGTGGGTGCTCCTATGGCTTATGCCCTTAAAAAGGGCTTTGTACCCGTAAGAAAACCAGGAAAGCTGCCCGGTGAAACAATAAGAAGAGAATATGCACTAGAATACGGAAAGGACTTTCTAGAAATTCATAAAGATGCCATTAAGCCCGGTGACAGAGTTCTTATTGTTGATGATTTACTTGCCACAGGGGGAACTTCTTCGGCAATTAAAGAAATGGTTCTTTCTATGGGGGGACAAGTAGCAGGATATGTCTATCTTATAGAACTAGAATTTTTAGAAGGCAGGAAACTGCTTGGAGATTACCCAGTAAAAAGTATAATTCGTTATTAAAGGAAAATTATGGATAGAGAACTCTATTTAAAACGATTAGGGGAAATTAATCCCCACTATGATGACAAAAGAATAGGCGAGGCTTTTGATTTTGCTGATAAGGCCCACGAAGGCCAATTTAGGAGATCAGGCGAGGGTTTTATCATCCACCCCGTCGAGGTTAGCCTTATTTTAGCTTCTCTAGATATGGATGAAGACACCATAATAGCAGGGCTTCTTCATGATGTCATTGAAGATACGACCTATGGATACGAAAGAATTATATCTTTATTTGGAAAAGAAGTAGGTGAAATCGTTGATGGAGTTACTAAAATTGAAAAGATAAGCTATGCCAGTAAAGAGGTCCAGCAAGCCGAAAACTTTAGGAAAATGCTGCTAGCTATGAGTCAAGATTTACGAGTCATAGTAGTGAAGCTTGCTGATCGTTTACACAATATGCGGACCTTAAAATATAAGAGTGAAGAGTCAAAAAAGCGAACAGCTAACGAAACTCTTGAGATCTATGTACCCATTGCCCACCGTCTAGGTATTTTTAAGTTAAAGTGGGAACTGGAGGATTTATCGTTTTATTATTTAAATCCATTGGAGTATAGAGACTTATCTAATCGGCTAGATCAAAAACGAGCTGAGAGAGAAAAATATATTCAGAAAATTATAGGTGAAATAAAAGAGCTTTTAGAAAGCGAAAACCTAGAATGTGAAATATATGGACGCCCTAAAAACCTCTACAGCATCTATAAAAAAATGACAGTAAAAGATCGTGCCTTTGAAGAAATTCACGACCTTACAGCAATTCGAGTCATTGTAAAAGAGGTGTCTCAGTGCTATGCAGTCCTTGGATTTATCCATAGTAGATGGAAACCAATCCCAGGAAGATTTAAAGACTATATTGCTATGCCAAAACCAAATATGTACCAGTCCCTTCATACTACACTACTTTCTGAAAATGCCGATACTTTTGAGGTACAGATTCGTACAGAAGAAATGCATCGAGTAGCTGAGTATGGTATTGCTGCCCACTGGAAATACAAAGAAGGACAAAAGTCTATTTCAACTAGTAGTGATATGCACTGGATTGAACAGCTTATGGAGTGGCAAAGAGAAATGGATAACCCCACGGAATTTATCAATTCCGTTAAGATGGATTTATACAATACTCATGTGTATGTTTTTACCCCAATGGGCAATGTAATAGAACTTCCCGATGGCAGTACACCGGTAGACTTTGCCTATAAGATTCATACAGATATTGGAAATCATTGTGTAGGAGCAAAGGTTAATAGTCGCATTGTGCCACTTAACTATCGATTAAAAATCGGAGATATTGTTGAAATTTTAACATCGAAAAGCTCCCAAGGACCCAGTAGAGATTGGCTCAGCTTTGTCCAATCTTCTAAAGCAAGAAATAAGATCAAAAACTTTTTCAAAAAAGAAAGTCAACAAGAGAATATTGAAAAGGGCAAGGAGGCCTTGGAAAAAAACCTTCGTAAAATAAATCTTACCTTAAAGGAAGCTTTTGTTCCCAAGGTTGTAGATAGCCTTCTTGATAAACTTAGCCTAAAAAGCCTAGACCACCTCTATGCCGCTGTTGGTTATGGGGGAATCGGTTTTCGACAAATATTACCCGTTATTAAGGAAACCCTCCTTCCGGAAGAAAAAGAGCTACATTTAGGAAAAACCCGATCAAGAAACTCTAATACTGGGATTATTGTTGAGGGAATTGATGATCTACAAGTGCGATTTGCCAAATGTTGTAATCCTTTACCCGGAGACAACATTATTGGCTATATTACTAGGGGAAGCGGAGTGACGGTTCATAAGAGTTCTTGTACAAATTTCAGTAAAGGAAAAGATGAAATGAACCGCTTCATTGAAGTGGAGTGGGATGATTCTGTTGATTCTCCCCATTCGGCCAGCCTAAAGATTATTGGAAGAGATCGCCCTGGGCTTTTGAGTGATATCACTTCTCTGGTGCAAAATATGAGCTATACCGTTACTGGGGTGAGTGCCAGGGTCAATAATGAACAACTTACTAGAATTGTTATAAGCTTTGATGTTAAAAATGTGAGTGAACTTGAAAAAGTTTCACATAAACTTAAAACTGTGTCATCGGTTATGGGGGTTTATCGTTTATGAGAGCGGTAATACAAAGAGTTAAAAAAGCAAAAGTATGTGTTTTGGATGAATGCGTGGGAGAGATATCCCAGGGATTTCTAGTCCTTCTGGGGGTGGAAAAGGAAGATACACCAGAAGATCTAGACTATATGGTAAAAAAAATACATGGACTTAGAATTTTTAGCGATGAACAAGATAAGATGAATCTTAACCTAGCTGCAGTAGGAGGAG
>DASRNA010000100.1:0-6968 GCA_035647655.1 Clostridia bacterium
GAGGATTTTAAGAGTTTATTGTAATATTCTTTTTTGCTTGATTGGCTAGCTTAAAATCTGCAATTCCAAACTAAGAAGAACTATCCTCTTAAATTATCTACCACTTCTTTTTTCATCAAACGCTTATTAAAAAAATAAATAGAAATAAATATGCTTGATAGAGAAAATGTAAGAATACTAACTAGGATCCCTATAAAGTTCGTCTCCCTAAGAAGACCCCCTAGACTATGTAAATACTTAGCTCTAAGTATTTATTATAAAAATCTAAGACAAGATCGCAACTGACCTTTTTTCTTTAGGGATAAATCATACCTACAAATATAATCAGGCCTCTAGCCAAGCTCTCTATAAACCTTTAAAAGAGATCACCTACTATGGTAGAAAAAACTCTGGCTCTCTGCGCTTGATAAAGTTTTCTTCTAAAGAAAGAAGGTGGCTCTGAAAGTCTCTATCATCAAAATGCTTAAGGCCTAGTGGACAGGCTAGTAGACAGGCACAGCATTTCATGCATTTTCCAGATACAACTCTTGGATCTAGACTATCTATTGAACCCAGAGGACAACTTTCCACACATTTTTGGCAAGCAATACAACCAGCTTTTGTTGAAGGTTTAACTTTCACTATATTTGTCTTTTCACCCTGGATCCCGGTGGGCTGATAGTACTTCAGTTCCCCTTCACCAGGAATTACAAAGGAATTTCCAGCAGTAAAGGCCTCAATAATTGAAGGGATATAACGATCAATGATTTCAAAGTCTTTTTTATCAGGCCTCCCCCTTGCAATAATTTCAGAGAATACATGGCGAGCTACTATTGCTGCGCCTCCTACCACTGTCATTCCAGCTGCTATACTGAACTCTTCCATCTCCCGCAGGGCATCATCATAGTGGCGGTTTCCATAGACACTTACTAAAAACACCTTGGCACCCCTGCCCTGCATATGCGATAAATATGGTTTTAATAAACTTGGAAGACGACCCGCATAGACAGGCATGGCAAAAACAACCCAGGAGTCCTTATCAAAAAAAAGCCTTTCTTTTCGCTCTGAAGGCTTGGTAAAGGATCGATGTTGCCAAGGCATTCCTGTTTTTTCGCCGAGTTTTTTTATAAGATAGGTCCCTATTTCATTTGTACTCCCAGAGGGGCTAAACTCTGCTAGAATCAATTGTTTTTCTTTGTTTTCTTTCATCTTGATTAGAGTCCTTTCTCTTTTTTCAGTTAAAAGTACTATTAGGTTTTTTTGGACCTAGGTCAATAAGCTATAGAGATAAAGATTTGTTACCCATACCGCATTTATTTGAACCAGTCGCCAGGCTCCCAAAGGCTAATGAGTACAAAAATATATATTTTAGGGGGTTTCTTTACTTTTTTAACCACTCACCCTAAAGTAAAAAAGAACCCATATATAAGTTATCCTTTCTTAGCCTTACTCTACAAGCACTGCAAGAAGAAGATACCTATAATCATAATTTAGATCCCTAGTACAGGTTGATAAAGTAATAATCCTATCATCTGCCCCCCACCTCTTTATCAGAATAAAGATCTGTTTTCATATTTGTATTATAAATTGACTGGAGAAAGTCTTGATGACCTTCCCTCGTATCAAGATCATAAAGATCGGGGATTGACTTATTATTATAGGTAACTGCTGCAAATATTTCGTAGCTAAGCTTGTTCTGTGGGGTGTAGATAATAATTTCTTTATTCTTCTGGAAGAACTCCTCCTCATAATATTTAACTAAATCACCAAACATAGTCCCTGTCCCATCCCCACTTAATACATGAACATTGTGGCCATAAATAATCGTATTTCTATCACTTAGATCTGGACTGTTATTTAAATTAATGTAGATCGATCCTGGAATCCAGTGCTGAATTTTTTCAATATCATGGTCCGAATAGTAGTTGTCTTCATCTGGACTTTGAAGTATAGGATAATCCACTGTGGTATTGGGAATCTTAATCCAGGCAATCGCGTCCTCGTTGATTTGCCAGGCTGCATCAAAATCAATGGGTATAACAAGAGCGGCCTCTTCCACTTCTTCTGTGGCCTTTATTCTGTCTATTTTTTCTGCTACTACTTCTGATTGCTTTATCTTATCCAGGACTTCTTCAGAACTGCGGCCTGCTAATATGGACTCTACTATAAATGCCCCGCAGCATATTAGGATAAGACCTAAAATAATTAGAATTTCTCTTTTGTATTTTTTTGCCATATGCCTTCCCCTTTATCACCTACATCAATTATAGCAAAGCTTAGCTGCTATTTATTATAAATCTGGTATTTAATAAAAACGATGGAATCATTTGTTGTAAGAGCATTAAATATTATGACCCGCCCATATAAAAACATTAGGGGGGCTTGCTAGCAGGGAGTTGAAAATCAACCATTTCACTTCTTATCTAAATCCAAAAGATCCTTTTTATTTATCATTGCCTTTGCTTATGCTAGTATAAAAGTGTTGGGGGTGATAGTGGAAATAACCGCCAAATTAATTATCAGGAGGTAATTAGATGCATAGCAGAGACGTTTTTATTGAACTGGTAAATGAAGCTGATAAGAAAGCACAAATAGTAAAAGAGGTCCTCTTTGATTTACCCAAATGGTTTGCTTTGCCAGAAAGCACAAAAGACTATATCGAGCAGTCTAAAAAGCTACCTCTACTAGTAGCTAGAAACAATAAGCTTATCCTTGGATTTATCACGTTAAAAGAAACTAGTGAGGCAGTCTGCGAGATACACTGTATGGGAGTTAAAGAAGAGCATCATAGAAAAGGAATCGGTAAAAAGATTTACCAGGCCTTTGAAGAAGTAGCAAAGAAAAAGTATGAATTTGTTCAAGTAAAAACTCTTGATGAGGGTCTTTGTAAAGAATACGACCAAACAGTTGCCTTTTATAAAAAACTTGGCTTTAAAAAGATGGAAGTCTTTCCAAGATTGTGGGACGAGCAGAACCCCTGCCTCATTATGATTAAAAAGATTTAGCCCTCAGCTTCCCAATACCGTCTGCCTATCTCTCTTAAAAACTTCTCATATTTGCCCACTTAATATACTTGATCCATCCCATCTCCACTCTTATCCTTTGAGTTTTAGCCCCCCCAAAAGTTAGGACCATAGCAAAAGACCTGTCTTTTTAAGGAACAGGTCTTTTGCTTGTTTGAAAACTCTTATATTTATTTGTTGGTTCTAACTTTTTTATAGCGATCTTCTAAAGATCTAAAATCTACATTGACTAGTTTTGCCATTAAATCATAGCTACCTCGCTTAGAAGCATTTTGATAATAGCACTGGCTCATATCGTAGGCTGCATAGGTATTTAGTTCAATTAGATCTACACCTGTTTCTGTTAAGGCAATATCCCAGCCGATATAGCGGTATCCGGGAACTTTAAGGGCTAGTTCCTCTGCTAAGGCATAGGCCTCATCGGTATTAGGCAGCTGGTAGTTTAAAAAGCGGGTTCCTGTAGATGGGTGGCACTCAACAAGATGTCCACCATCAAGGCTAAACTCCCCATCTTCTTTGAAACCGTGGGTGACAATTTTTCCTGATCGGTCAACTTGAACATAGACTCCCCCAGAGGAAACATTATCAATTTCCATATTTTCTCCCCCCATGCGTAAAATGCTGGGAATAAAATGCACCTTTTTGTTATCATCAACAATTGTGGTGATACGTAGGGAGTTTACAGATAGGGGATATAGCTTATTGACATCAGGGTGCTGTTTGATAAGCTCTTCCACTAGTTCGAGTTTGTGCTTTTTACAGTAGTCATAAAGATCTATCGCGGAGTGAAAATCCTTTGAATAAAGTTTTTCAATTCCAAATCCGCCATAATTACTTGCTTGTTTGGCAAAGAAAATCGGGTTTTTTTCCATAAACTCTTGGAGTTTTGGAATTCCTACCTCATCAAGGATAATAACCTCCCTAGCATAGTAGTCTTTTAGGAGTTTATAAACATCAATCTTGTTGAAAAAATCAAACTCCACATCTTTTGGTAGATTAAGAAAGTAATTTGCATTGGCCCAGTCAAGGGCTCCAAAATAACTTAGGCGGGCCTCTTTATCTCTAGTATGGGCAAAGCCAAACACCTGATAGTCTAAGGCACTAAAGCCGTATTTAAATCGATAATAAAGCATATCAATAAGAACAGCAAGTCTATTACGTTCGGCTTTTTTTGATTCTGCTTTACTAGATTTCCAGTAGGTTTTAAGTCCTTCTAAACGTTCATCAATTCTTTTCATTTTCATTCCTTTTTTATCGAAGAGAAAGTCCTAGTAATTCTTCCATAAGATAAGCTTTTCCGCGTCCATCTTCCATATGTATCCTTGCCTGATAAAGTTCTACAGAAGGAAAACTATTTCCCTCTACAAGTACAGGTCCAGATGGGGTAATGGCAACATCCCAACCGATATAGCGGCTCTGGGGCAAAATTTTGGCACTCTCACACACAAGATTCTTGACCTCTTGGATTTGTGGGAGCTCAAAGCCAATAAGGTGAGTTCCTGTGGCCGGATGGATTGTATAGGATTTTTCTTTGGGATAGTTTATATAGCCAGGATACTTAATTACTCCATCATCACTTAAAAGAGTAAAGGCTCCCCCCAAACTTGAATTGTCAAAATGAGTATCTGTGGTATTAAACCGCAAGGTCATATAAGCAACAGATACTTTGCCCTCTGGGTTTGTGGCAGTTCCAACCCTAAGGGTATTTATTGATTTAAGGGACAATTCACTCATCTTGGGGTCTTGTTTTATTTCTTCTTCCACTACAACTTGATTGTTTTTTATTAGGCTATTGTAAAGTTTTTTTGGATCAAATATACTTTCTGTTTCAAGCCGCAAAATATTGTCGCCTCCGCAGTCACAAGGAGTTTTAAAAAAGAGGGCTTCATGTTTAAGTAGGGCTTCTCGAAAGTCTGTATAGCTCTCCTCCCTAAGATCTAGGGTCTCCCTTCCAAGAAAGGCTTTAAAGCGTCGATTAAATCTTCCCTTATCTTCAAAAATATCCATATTTTCTTTTGTGTTACAAGCCTCTATAATTTTTGTGTTATCTCGATACTCCGACAGATAGGTCTCTCGAATAAGTGGGTCTGTTATTTCATCAAAAGCGAAGGTTAGGTAGTTTAACCAAGTATAACCCTCTTCCTTATAAGACTTCATCATATCTAGAAAAAGATCCCTATGACTGCGCCCAGATCTTTTATGCATATGATTTACCACATAATAGATTTGAGGCCAATCCATTTGTAGTCCCTTTTTTATTTTAGAAAGCATTGCCCCTCCCCCTGAATTACCTCTTCATTTTACTTTGTGTTTTTATCATAGCTTTTGTGCTTTTGAACAATTGCATGAATGCTTTCTTCCCTAGCAAGAGTCTCCTCTAAGGCAATTTTCTTTAAAGGTTCTTTTATAGGGGATGTTCATTTAAGCGCTTTGTAATTTTATTTATAATTTGCCGAGATATGGGTTCTGAATAAAGCTCATATAAGACCCCAATAAAATCTACCCTTTCAAGATTGATTTTATCAGCAACATCTGCTTTTTCTTCGCAGAGAATAATCTTTTCCTCAGCTATTCCAGCAAAAAGAAGACGCAAATAATAATCTTCTGCCCTATATCCGCCAACAAGGATTTGGTCCACATCTTGGCTCTTTAACTGTTCAAAATCTGTATCATAGAGCCAGGCAGTGTTTTCTTTATGACTGTCCTTTTTTCTGCTAGTGTCATTAAGAAGAACTAAGGCCTTTTTGCCTTCTTGGGACAGTACAATTTCCAGGGCTCTACTAATGGCAATAGGGTTCATCCCCTTGGCTAACATGCGGTATAGGGTCTTTTCCTTTACTTGAGAGATATCTTTTCTACTTTTAACTATTTCAAGACCTTCTATGGCCTGAGATAGTTCTTTATGGCTAAACTTAAGAGTGCGCATTAGGCTTAGAGCACAAAGCTCTGCATAATGATCTAATATATTTTCTCCTAAGATAGGATATTCTTCGCTTCTTCCTTTATGGTTTATAGTAAAACTTTCACCTACATCCTCAAGTACAAAATCGGCTTTGTAATTAGTAAAAGCACAGGAAGAGCAGTGCGCCCTGCCGATATGATGGTGCCTTCTAAAATCATAGACCATGGGCTGATTGCAAAGAGGACAAAGGGGCATATCCTCTATTAAGTTCCCCTTTTGAGACTTTTCTTCAGCTAAGGGAGAAATAGAGTAAAAAGTTTTGGGATTATCTTTTCCTAGCCTTGAACTAATAAGATCATCGCTATTAAGGATTAAATGAGTATGGCTAGGAATATGATCCTTTAGTACTCTGAAAACAAATTCTCCGTGGGCATTTCTTAGATAGGACTCCCTAAATAGATTGGTAACAAGAAGATAATCGGGGGCCATTTCAGGAAAAATAATCCGACTGGCTCTTTCATCTACTTCAAGTATACAAAGTTCGAGTTTAGGACCACCAAAAAATGTTGAGGCATCTAAAAGAGTTGTTATAACACCCTCTTTTATATTGCTGCCATAGCTATTATGAGCAAAGCTAAAGCCCAGTTTCTTATATAAATCAGCAATTAAATTGGAGCTTGTGGTTTTTCCATTAGTACCTGTAATGGCAATCACCGTTTTAGGTTTGGCCAAATGGCTTAAAAAATCAGGACATAGCTTAAGGGCTAGCGCTCCTGGTGTATGTGTAGCATTATGCCCTGTTAGCTTTAGAATCAGGGCAATTAAACGTGCTAGGGTTATGGCTAAATAAAAGCGCAACTTCTTCATTGCTTCCTCTTTCCATAGGTATAATATCACACCATTATACCATATGGTTGTGCTAGATTTAGCTTCCTTAGTTTGACACCGATTTACTAATCTTCAAATCTATTTGCTTCGTCGCTGCAAGTCTTAGCAGCTTTTTTCTTGTCAATTTTAAATCTTTTTGATGTACTTCTATGTGGTTCTATGGTATAATTATAAAA
>DASRNA010000101.1:0-4203 GCA_035647655.1 Clostridia bacterium
ATCAAAAACTATTATTGGCTATCTTTATGGGCCTATTTGTTTTAATCCTCTCTTCAGGAATAATCTATTTGCTAACAAGATTTTTCTAACAAAAATAATAAGAGAAGTTAAGTAAAACTATAAGGGACATACTAATCCAATCTATCATAGTCAGGACAAAACAATACGCACTCCTCACAGTCAACCAAACACTGTGAAGAGTGCGCAAGCTTTAATAAATGAAATACTCTTCTCTAAAAAGATTTAGACAAATTATCCTGTGTTTAAGGAGTAGCCAGGGGCTTGCTCCCAGTCACATTCATTAAAATCCAAGTATTTTCGTCACCACTAAAGGTCATCTTTAAAGTTCCACTAAGCACGATCTCCTTGTTTTTTCCGTAGGAGGCAACAATTTCTCCTGTTATATCAGCGACCTCCCCATCTGCGGTATCAAAGTTTAGTACACCATTAGAAAAGCTAAAGGCCATGGGCCTATCATCTGGGTCGGCTAAATCTTCGATAAGCAAAAGGCTACCTGCTGCTTCTGCAGTTTTTTTGATATCAAGGATCCTTGGCATCGTCTGACCTTCTAAACCTTTTAGAAGATTTATCATATCTAAATCACAACCCACATCCATCCCATATACTTCTCCTGAGCCTGAGTCTTCAGTGCTTTCCTCCTGAGCCTCTGCTTCGAGCTCAGGAGATATCTCAACTTCTGAAATAAAGAGCGCCCCATCCTTATATATTCCTACAACTTCATCCAGGGTTGGATAGGGTTGTAGATCTACCCTAACTGTATAGGGAGTTTTTCCACTGCTATGGATTCCTGTTACAAGAACCAGATAAAGGTGGTCTTGCTCTAACCCCTCTTTGAAGTTATTAATAACCACCTGATCAGCTTCTTGAGGGAAGGCTTGGACATTACTACTTAGGATATCATAGACTTTTACTCTCGCATATGGATCTACAGTAACTATAGGATCTATCCCATCGGCAAGGTTTTCTATTTGATCTTGCTCTATGGTTAAGGCAAGAAGCTGAGCACCAAAACCATCCACTTCTAAGGTACTTTCTCCCAGGGAGGGTATTTCGTCATTTTCTACCATCACTGTTAGTTCTTCTTTATTTGGAATGGTAAGAGCCAGAGTTTGACCAATATCAGATCCTGATTCGGTTAATTCCCTGTGAATCGTATAGGGAACGTAGGTTCCAACCTCTCCCCTTACCAGGGCGTCATAAAATTCAGGTGCCCACATAGCCAGATCTCCAGCGGAAGTCTTAAAAGCAGCTTCCCAGCTACTACCGGCCTTGCCTGATTCATAGGCTTTGCGAATAAAGTCTTCGCCATTTTTCTTGGCTAGATATTTGATAACAGGCTGGCGGGCATAGCCCTCCTCAGCCGAATCATTTTCTGGAATAATACCCCTAAATATTTTTTCCCGATGTTCCTGAAAAATTGCCGGAGTGTTGCCTAGCTTTTCACCTTCAAAGTAGGTTGCTGTTGCCTCATCTAACCAGGTACAACTATTAAAGGTAGTGGCATAATTTCCCTGGACAAAATGGAAAAACTCATGAGCCAGTAGGCTAATTACCCTATCCCTTTGATAGCCATCTTTAAAAAGGTCTAAATTAAGTAGGATCTTCCCATTGGCTGATTTCCAACCATAGGAATAATAGCCCAAGGCACTTATCTTTTGAACGGAGACCTCCATGGGCCAACTACTACGTTCATTATAGTTATATCCCTTACCCAGGTACTCCTGGTAAATATCCTCAAGATCATGTAGTAGCTGCTCTCCACACTCTAAAAAGGTCCTAAAGTTGGCAGAGGTATGGGGAAAACTAAGCTCAAAGTGCCCCCCTTCTTTAAACCACATTGAAGACCTAAAAATTCCTAGAGAAAGCTTTCTTCCACTGGCCTTTCCCCCGCCTACTGCCCCATTAAATTTAAGTTCTTCCAAGGCCTCCGCTGGGATAAATGTGGCAGTAAATTGTCCATCCTTATGCTCACCCGGTAGGTAGCTATAGACAGTGTCTTTTCTTCCATCATCGTATTCATATTCTCTTCCTATACCTAGAACAAGTTGAGCGTTTTCATCCTCTACTTCCTCATCCTCTTTATAGGGAAGGGAAAAAGTAACGCTTTCTTCTAGGTCAAGGTCGATGGTCACTTCATATAGGTCTGATTGTAGCCCTTCTGGCGCTTCCTCTTCTTTTGTTTTTATAAGCTCCATTTGGACAGCTTCTGCTGTAACTTCATTATTTCCAAAATCAAGTTTGGCTTCCTCTAGTGCCAGCTTTCCATCTTCAAATTTTGCGGCCCCACCTCCGCCACCACAGGCAGTTAGTAGGATCAGCATCAGAAGAATCAGTATGATAGAAGTCCATTTTCTTTGACCCATTTATCTCCCCTTTCGTCCCATCAATTAAAGAAAACACAAATAAAAAATCAGTTTTATTTATTAATATATTATCATGTTTTAACAATTAAAACAACAGCGTGTAACATTTGATGTTGGGGATTTACATATAGCTAACTTTTCAAAGTAAACGCAACACTTGCCTTAGGAAACACTCCCCCCTCCTTTACCTTGAGAAACTGTGTAAACTAAAAACAAGCTTCTTTATAGCCAAGTATTCTTAGCCTCCTAGGGCCAATAAGCCAGCTTTTTTTCCTTTAAACCTTTTTTAAAAGGATTCCTTGGCTGTCTTTTTGTTTTTTTCCTTTATAATTTGGGAGTTTTCCTAAAAAAGAAGGTGGAAAAAGAAAAAGGACCCTACCAAAAAATGATAAAGTCCTTAGTCAAGATAGTTAGCTTGTACCATGCCGGGCCACCATACTGGCAAGAACACAGGGACTGGTCCCTCTAGCTTCTTTTTTTCTTCTTGTGAGCTTGTTAGAGGGTCTATATTAGCCTGGCAAACACTAAGAAAAAAGCGATAAGCTATAGGTCTTTATTTAGAAGAAAGTAGTCATAAAGAGAGGGGCTTAACTAGCCCCCCCCTTACATTCTATTACTATAGATTTTTTCCTTTATTTATCCAGCCAGCAATAATAGAAAAGCCCTATTATTTAATTCTCTTTTCAATCCACCCTATAACATCACCGATTACTTCATCTTTTGCGTATTCATTAAATATTTCATGAAAAAGGTTGCCATATATTTTCACTTGTTTATCCTTAGAAGAAATTTCACTAAAGAAGTCTAGAGAGTCTTTATAGGATACTAGGGAGTCAAGTTGACCATGTAAGATCAGCACAGGATCAGTAAATACTTCTGCACTTTTCTTCAACCACTCCACCCCTCTTGCTAGGGAACGAGCCAGGCCAACAGTAAAGGTTTTTTTGTTTAGGGGATCATTTACATAATCTATACGGACTTCTTCCACAGAACAAACCCCATCTGTTAGTTCATTTGCTAGGCGAAAATCATCTGCTAGATCTTTAGGAACATTAGAAATAGTGCCATGGTGGTCTCTAGTTAATCCACCTGATATAACGATTCCATCTACTGAATTGGGATATTTGCTTCCAAAAGAAGCCACCCCAAAACCGCCCATACTATGACCAATGACAAATATGGGAAGGTCGGGATTCTCACCCTTGGCTAACTCCACCACAAGATTTACATCATCAGTTAATTCATTGAAGTCTTCATAGTGACTTTCTTCTCCTTCTGATTGACCATGGCCCCTGTGATCAAAACGATATACCCCTATATTGGCATCGTTTAATTTTTCTACCAGATACTTATACCTGCCAGAGTGCTCTGCCAGACCATGAACCACCACAGCAACCGCTACCCTATCCTCTGGTAGGGATTTTGCCATAAATAGCTTTACGCCATCAAAAGTATCTACCATCAGTTCTTTTTTCATAATTGGCCTCCTTGCTTTCTTCTCTAATGAAATGTTTTTCCTATCTAGAAGTCTTTTCTACTACTTATAGATACCCCCTAAATGAGGATTTTAAGATTTTATTGTAATATTCTTTTACTTGATTAGGCAGTCTAAGATCTTTAGGCCCATTATAAGAGGAACTATCCTCTTAGATTATCTACCACTTCTTTTTCATCAAACACTTATTATAAAAATAAACAGAAATAAATATGCTTGATAGAGAAAATGCAAGAATACTAACTAGGATCCCTATAAAGTTCATCCCCTTAAGAAGGCTCCCTAGACCAAGAGCCATATCATCTAAACTGACCAGGTAAAAGG
>DASRNA010000102.1:0-3927 GCA_035647655.1 Clostridia bacterium
ACCATAGACTTAAGTCAGCCTCCTCTATGAAAATTCATCATATGAAACTCCATGGTCCACAAGTCCTTTTTTATCGTCCCAAAGATTTATTAAATCAGCAACTACATTTTTTCCCTCTTCTTCAAAAAGGATATGTAAATCGTTGATTATTCTTTTCATAATTTTCCCATCTACAAAAGCATCTCGAACCGCCAATCGTGTTTCTCTACCAATATCTGTAACATCTGATTTTGCTGCAATTTTAAAAGCAATGGGTATTGTCACATCAGCCTTATATAAATCCGCTATATCATAAACAAAAGATAGGTCATGCCCTGTATGAATGAAGCCTAATCCTGGTGACAATCCAAGTGCCACAATAATACTATAGACTAGGCCATATAATGCTGCATGGGCTGCTGATAGGGCTTGATTAATTGGAGTCCCTCCCGCAAAATCATCAGGGTCATATTCTCTACCTGCCCAAGGAACTCCACTCTTTTTTGATTCTTTTCTATAAATACTTCTAATTCTGGCACCTTCTCTGCCCCTAAGTTGTTGCATAGTTAAGGTTGCAACATCTTCGTTTTCAAATCTTATTTGATACATTTTTCTTGCTATGGTTACTCTAGACCTAACATTTGATACTAACTTTGCCTGATTTATCAGTAGCTTAGTATTATGTGACAAGGCTCTACCATGGGCATATTGCCTAACCCCCCATTCACCAACCCATACAACACTGGTTCCTGTATCTCCTATCAGCTCCATTGCTCTGTGAGTAAGATCTGTTCCAGGCCCAAGCAGTAATACTCCTACAAGTACAGCTGGAACACGTATAATACCTCTACTATCTGTAACTGTAATAGCCCCATCTTGTCTGTTGATTTTTGCATGCTCCAGATATAAAAAGGTGATCCTATCACTTACCCGTGGAAGTTCTTGTAATCTTGGTTTTTTTGTTCCAGGTATTTTAGTCATATTTCTACCTTCCTCTCGGTATTACAGTCATCATACCAAAACCATATGCTTTTTCCCTTCCAACGCCTTGAGTTAAGGTCTTTCTGAAAATCTCAACATCCTCAATAATTAAACCACCTTCATAAACTGCCCTTGCTAACTTAATGCTTTTCCCACCCTTTTTCCTAAGTATTGGAAAGTCTCTTTGCACAAGCTGGTAATCATTTTCCATCAAGAAAAATCCAAGCCTCTCAGCCCGCTTCTCCAAGTATTCTAGCTGATATTTATCTGTAATATGGGGATAAATTTTTCCCCTTTGACCATCCTGCTTAACAGCTCTTACAGGATTAGCCATCAACCTAAAGGACATTCTTTGGCCATCTTCTAGACTTTCTAGGAAGAGTTGATAATCTCTGCATTGGCCTGTACCAACAACCCCGTACTCTTCCAATCCTTTTATTTCTGGTTTTGCTTGACTAACAACCAAAAGATAGCTTTTCCCTTTCAGTTTATCAACTCTCCATAACTTACGACTTCTTTTCCCTCTATCTATTTCTTCAGGAAAGCATTTTTCAACCCAATTGTGATAAGCTCCCAGGTGGGTTAATTGTGAAATTTTCCTCCTGTTCCCAGTATCAATTTCAACTCGTGACATATAAAACATCATAGGCCTCCTATCCCTTCAAAGGCATCGTGTTCTGTTTCTTTTTTTACTTCTTTGGTTTGGATTTCCACCTGCAAAGACTTTACTGGCCTAAATCCATGGTTTCTATTCATAGGATCAAAGGATTCAAACCTATCCCGCTTAAACATAGGCTGTGAAGAATCATCTAGTAAATTTGCATCTACATAAGCGTCTAAGACAATCCTGCCAGATTGATTTTTACCAGTCAATTTTTTCTGATACCAGTCACTGGCCTCCCACTGATAGGATTTTATAATTGATAAAACTTCTCCTTCTACAAGCCCTTGAAAAAATTGACCATCTACTGGAGCACTCCTCCGCCCCATAAAAGGAGGAAAGACTGGGTTAAGAAGTGCTTTTGCCACAGTATCAACCCAGCTTGAATCTTCATGAGATATCATTGCAAGAAAAACTGCATCCTGTAAATAATATCGATTGGTAACATAAGTCTGCCTTTCAGACCTGGCAATATGATAGTCCTTTAGCAAGGAACCTTTTTGATCTACCCGGACTCCAAATGATAGTTCATTTAGCCTACTAATCTTTTCCTTTTCATCCCGACGGTATCCCAACGCACCAGCTACTAAGCCGATTACTGCACTTTTAGTAGGATACCTTTCCGTATCCCTTGTTTCAAAATTAGATCCAATCCCCCATGATTGCAGTGGACCTGAAAATTTCAAAATAATTGTTTTCATCATAATCCTCACCTATAAAAGCTTATTTGCTGACTCTTCGAATGCTGCCAACAATTCATTTAAGCTGCCTATGCCTTGTCCTAGTCCCTCTATATCACCTGTTGAAAATGTTGCAAGAGGAGCCTCAATAAATCTGTTAGTCTTTTCATATTCCTCTTTAAACTTTGAGATTGATCCTTCTACATATCCATTTTTAGCTTTAACTGGACTCTCAAATGCATTTACTAAATTTACAGGACGGTCTTGGCGAAGAGTTACCACCAAGGCATTGGGAAGCGTCTGATTTGCAAAAGTGTTAATCTTTCCACTTGGTATAGATAAGGCAAATGCTTTAATGAATAGCTTTAATGCTTCAATTACCACCTCTTTATTACTGTCTAGCTGTTGATTCAGTTCATGTATTGCTACATTTGCATATCTATACAAGGTTGATGAGTTATATTCCACTGTCCCCAACATACCTGCTCCTGACTGATCATCAGGAGTTAAGTCATCAATAGCAGTAAAAAAATCGAATTCTGTTTCTATTTCATGAGTAGATATAGAGTGGGCAACCTGTGAGCTTGCATCCACATTTAAGTCTGGGGCATCTGCAACCATACGCCCAAACAATGCCACATCAATGCTTTGGTTTGCATTTAAAATATTTTTTATCTCTCCTACTTGCAAGTTATCAGCATGCTCCACTCCGTAAGAAGCAAGTTGCTTTCGCTGCTCTCCACCTAGAAAGAAAAGTGCTCTAGCCTCTTGATTCTTTGTAGATATTTTCACCTTTTTGAAAATTTCTTCCGCTAGTTTAAGTGCATCCTCTTCCTCTATGGACTGTTCTTCTTCCATAATTGCCTCTGCAAGATAATGAACAATTTTAAGGGTCCTAATTCCTAAGGTATCTTTATCAGAATATTTTTTAAAATAATCTCTCATGGCTTTTTTCCAACTTTGAGATGATACCCGAGCCCTTGTAACACCTCCATATTTAGCTGTCTTAGGACTACCAGTATCATCCCTGTTAATGTTGCTTGGTGGAACTGTCTGAATCACGTGTAAGTCCATATAAATATTATTATTCATCTTTTTCCTCCTTTTTTCCCTGTGTAAAATAATAATCTTGCCCCCAACGCATCCTCATACGATTAGCAGATTCCTCTGATACTTGATACCAGTATAAATCCTCTGCTAGTTTGGCATAATCAATTTTTGTTTCTGTTTTTTGCTTAAGTATGCTGATTAGATGGCGTAGATGAGTAGTCAATTCTTTAAATCTGCCAGAAACGACCATCGCATTAAACCTTCTATCCAAGGCCACATTTTCCCTATCTCTTACATTGCTTAATGCTTTTCCTACACTATCTCCCGATGAATCATGCACCGCTTTATTCTTACCCTGCTGGTGCAGCGCATAAAGCTGCAAGGATGATAAAATTGCATTCTCTTGATAGGTAGGTTTTCCACTTCTACTCAAATATTCTTGTGACACTTCCTCAAACATCAAAGGCCAAACTGCAACTGTCTCTGATAAATCTCGCCCTATAGAATTTCTCAAGTGAGATAAGGTTGCCTTGGTTTCAGACAATTCAAGTCTATTTCCTAGCTTATATATAATCC
>DASRNA010000103.1:0-4423 GCA_035647655.1 Clostridia bacterium
GCTCCAACCATGCGCAGTTTTATTGAAAATAAAATTTATGCGGATGCTCAGCCCACAAAACTTTTTTACATGGGTTCAAACTTTAGAAATGAAAGACCCCAGGCAGGCAGATTTCGCGAGTTTACACAGTTTGGCATAGAGTATATAGGAAGTGAAGATGCCTATTGCGATGCTGAGGTTATTGGCTTTGCAATGGATATGATGCAAAGACTTGAAATTACTGATAATGAGCTAAGAATTAACTCTGTGGGCTGTCCCAGTTGTCGACATATTTATCATGAACACCTAAGAAGTTTTTTAGCTGATAAGGTGGAGCACTTGTGTCATGATTGTCAAGAGCGCTATGATATAAACCCCCTGCGTATTCTTGATTGCAAGGTGGAAGCTGACCAAAAAAGAATTAAGGGTTATCCTGTCCTTTTAGATCATCTTTGTGAGGAGTGCGCAGGGCACTTTAAAAAACTCGAAGAATATCTTACGGCTATGGAGCTTGATTATACAGTGGATACAAGTATTGTCCGGGGGCTTGACTACTATACCAAAACAGCCTTTGAGATTACCTCTTCCTCTTTAGGTAGCCAATCTACCATATGTGGTGGAGGACGTTATGATGGTCTTATTGAGCAACTTGGTGGACCTCCAACACCTGGTGTTGGTTTTGGCATGGGGATGGATAGACTTCTTATGGCAGTAAAAGAAGAGGAAGAAGAAGAAACAAGAAAGGGAATCCTGCTACTAGCCCTAGGTGAAAAGCAAAAACCACCCCTTATTAATCTAGGAGTAAAACTTCGTAAGGCCGGTCATTATACTGAGCTTGAAGTTATGAATAGAAGTCTTCGAGCATCAATGAAACATGCAAATAAGCGCCTCTATAAAATAGTCCTAGTCTATGGTGAAAGTGAAAAAGACAAAGGGGTTATCCTCTACCGAGACATGGATAAAGGGGAACAAATAGAAGTGGAATTTGATAAAATCGTGGAGGTTTTAAGTGAGTAGTTTATTAAGACGAAGCTGTTATAGTACGCAAATAGGTTCTGAGATGATTGGCCAAGAGCTAATCTTTAATGGCTGGGTAGCCGGGAAAAGAAATTTAGGGTCCCTAGTTTTTGTTGATTTAAGAGATAGAGAGGGACTTCTTCAGCTTGTTTTTGATGAAGAAGTAGATCAAGAGCTCTATCTTAGGGCATCAAAACTGGGCCGTGAGTATGTTATTGGAGTAAAGGGCATACTAAGGAAAAGAGATTCAGTAAATCCTGAACTTAAAACAGGAGATGTTGAATTAAAAGTAACTGAGCTAGAAGTTTTTAGCAGATCAGAAGTTCCTCCGATTCATGTTAGAGAGGACGATGGAGCAAAAGAAGAGCTAAGACTTAAGTATCGTTATCTAGATCTTCGCAAGAAAAAGAACATGGACCGTCTACGTTTAAGGGCAAGGGTCAATCAAGTTCTTAGGGAATACCTTATCAAAGAGGACTTCACGGAATTTGAAACTCCCATCTTAAATAAAACAACACCAGAAGGAGCTAGAGACTATCTAGTACCCAGTAGGGTCAATCCAGGCAAGTTTTACGCCCTACCTCAATCGCCTCAAATTTTCAAACAACTTCTCATGATTTCTGGAGCAGATAAGTATTATCAAATTACTCGCTGTTTTCGTGATGAGGATTTACGCGCAGACCGTCAGCCAGAATTTACTCAACTTGATATAGAGATGAGTTTTGTTGATCAAGAAAGAGTAATGGAAGTCAATGAAGGGTTAATTCATCATTTGTTTAAGGAAATTGCAGGAGTAGATATTCCTCTTCCACTAAGGCGAATGAGTTATGATGAGGCCATGCAAAGATATGGCAGTGATAAACCTGATACTCGCTATGGTATGGAACTATTGGCCCTAGAAGACGTCTTTAGAAATTCTGATTTCCGCGTCTTTTCTAGTGCTATTAAAGAAGGAAAAAGCGTGCGAGGAATCTTTGTACCAGGAGAAGGCCTATTTAGCTCAAAGGAAATTAAAAAGGTGGAAAAATCCGCCAAGACCTACGGAGCAGCGGGACTTGCTACAGTTATCCTAGAAGAAGAAATTAAAGGCAGCATTGCAAGATTTTTAGGTGATAAGGAAATTGCATCCTTAAGAGCCCTGGCTGGGGGAGAAAAAGGAACCTTCTTTATTGTCTCTGATGAGAAAAAAGTTGTTCTTACTGTTCTTGGCAATCTAAGAAGAAGTATTGCCCGAGAAAAAGAGCTTTTTAACCCCAAGGAATTTGACTTGATTTGGATTGTTGATTTTCCTGCTTTTCATTTTGATGAAGAAGAGCAGCGCTATGTGGCGGAACATCACCCCTTTACCATGCCTAAAGAAGAAGATCTGGTCTATCTAGATAGTGATCCTCTACGAGTTAAGGCAAACTGCTATGATCTTGTGATAAATGGGTTTGAAACGGCCTCAGGAAGTATTCGTATTCATGATAGTCATTTACAGTCAAAAATCTTTGATGTATTAGGATTTACAAGGCAAGCGGCCCGTCATCGTTTTGGCTTTTTTATTGACGCCCTTAAGTATGGCACTCCTCCCCATGGTGGTATTGCCTATGGCCTCGACCGCTTAACCATGATTTTTACTGAAACAGAAAATATTAGAGATGTTATTGCCTTTCCCAAGAGCCTTCAGGCGACTTGTCTTATGAGTGAAGCTCCTAGCTATGTTGAAAAAGACCAGCTAGAAGAACTTCATATTGAACTTATTTCCCATGAAGATTAAAGCAAAAGTCCTTGATTACAGAAATGGCAAGGCCCATCTAGAAACAATTCCTGAGGGAGAATGTGTGGGATGCAAGGGCTGCTCCCAATCAAATGTCAAAGAACTAACAGTAGAATCATCACCCATAGAAGTAGGCAGTAATGTATGGATAAGTATGGAAACAAGCAATGTCACACGGGCGGCACTTCTGGCCTATGGTTTACCTCTAGCACTTTTTATGGCTGGACTATTTTTAGGGATTGCACTTTTTAAAGGAAGCCGTTATGATAGTATAAGTGAACTGATTGGTTTTGCATTCGGCTTGGTTGTTTTCTTTTCTACTTATTTTATAATAAGAAGAGGGGAGATAAGAAGACAGGCAGATCAACAGTATCAAGCAAAAATAATTAGCTATACTGAGGAGGAAATATGGAATCAATAAAGAAGTTTGATCCAAAGCTTTATACAATGATGCAAATGGAAAAAAACCGTCAAGAAGAAGGTCTTGAGTTAATTGCTTCAGAAAACTTTGTGTCCCAGTCAATTTTAGAGGCACTAGGTAGTGTATTGACAAATAAATATGCTGAAGGATATCCTGGCAAACGCTATTATGGTGGATGTGAGTTTGTTGACCTGGCAGAAAACTTAGCAAGAGATCGTATGTGTGAGTTATTTGGTGCCGATCATGCGAATGTCCAGCCTCATGCTGGTAGTCAAGCCAATATGGCTGCCTACTTTGCCCTGATTAAACCTGGCGATAAAGTACTTGGTATGGCCCTTGATAATGGTGGTCATCTTACCCATGGTTCCCCAGTGAACTTTTCTGGGCAACTATACGATATCTCCTCTTATGGTGTTGATGATAATGGTTATATCGATTATGGTGAAGTAGAAAAAGTAGCTCTGGAAGTCAAACCTAAATTGATAATTGCTGGTGGCAGCGCCTATGCAAGAGAAATAGACTTTAAGCGCTTTAAAGAGATTGCTGATATGGTTGGTGCCTATCTACTTGTGGATATGGCTCATATCGCCGGTCTTATTGCTGCAGGGGAGCATATGAATCCTGTTCCCTATGCTGATGTTGTAACCACTACGACTCACAAAACCCTTCGTGGACCTAGAGGGGGAGCAATTTTATGTAAAGCTGAGCACGCTAGGGCAATCGATAGATCAGTTTTCCCTGGAATGCAAGGGGGACCTTTAGAGCACGCTATTGCTGCTAAGGCAGTTTGCTTTAAAGAAGCCATGGAACCATCTTTTAAAGACTATATTATTCAGGTAAAGAAAAATGCCCATGTTTTAGCCCAGACCCTTATGGAACTTGGCTATGATGTGGTAAGTGGTGGAACAGACACCCATCTTCTTCTTGTAGACCTTCGCTCAAAAAACCTAACGGGTAAAGAAGCGGAAGCTCTTTTAGGTGGAGTTGATATTACAGTCAATAAAAACACTGTTCCCAAAGAAACAGAATCTCCTTTTGTTACCAGTGGTATTCGTATTGGATCTGCTGCCTTAACAACCCGGGGGATGAAGGAAGAAGAAATGAAAAAAACAGCTAAGCTTATTGATGAAGCTATGATGAAAAGTCGTGATCCAGAGGCCATTTTAGCCGATGTTAAAGCTTTAGCCGCAGAATTTCCTCTTTATAAATAACCTATAACACTATTAAGTTAAGATGCACTTTTGGGT
>DASRNA010000104.1:0-6382 GCA_035647655.1 Clostridia bacterium
AAATGGTGGTTTATGGGTAGAGCCGCCCGTCTTTAGGAGTGATTTGATTCTTGAAGCGGATTTGATTGAGGAAGTGGCTAGAATCTATGGCTATGAAAATATTCCATCTAGCCTACCATCGATTCCTGAGCCTGCAGCTCTTACGCCTAGGCAAAAATTTGAATGGGATCTTAGGGATCTTCTCTGGGGTCTTGGCTTTGAAGAAATGCTAAACTACTCCTTTGTATCTCCTAAAAGTGCAGCAAGTATTTATAGAGATACCGAGCATCCTCTAAGGCTGATTAATCCTTTAGGCGAAGAGTTCTCACAGATGCGCCATAGCCTTCTAATAAGTGCTTTGGATGTCTTGCAAAGAAATGAAAATATAAAAAATCAAGCAGTAAACTTTTTTGAAATAGGCAATGTCTTTGAAGTAAAAGAAGATATAGAGCAAAGACAGATGTTTAGCCTGGCTAGATATGGTCTGGGTGATTTCTTTAACCTTAAGGGGGTTCTAGAAGAACTATTTGCCTCCCTGGGAATAGAAGCTTTGTACAAAAGAAGCAAGGAAGCGGTTTATCATAGTGGCCGATCTGCTGATGTCTATGTGGGAGAAAAACTTATAGGAAGCTTTGGTGAGCTTTCACCCTTTGTTGCTCTTGAGCGGGGGATTAAAGAATCGGTTTACTTGGGTGAGTTTTCTCTGGATTGTTTATTTGAACTAAAAGACCATAAAATCATCCATAAAGCCCCCAGTCGTTATCCAGCTGTTGTTCGTGACCTGGCTCTTCTTGTTGACAAAGACCTGACGCAAGAAGAGATTTATGATAAAATACTCTCACAGGGGGGAAAACTCCTTAAAAAAGTTGAACTCTTTGACATTTACTATGGACAAGAGCTGGGAGAGGATAAAAAGAGTATGGCCTATCACTGTAAGTTCCAAAGCAGTGAGCGTACCCTTAAAGATAAAGAGGTGGAAGATGCCATGGCCCGTATTCTTACGGGCTTAGAAGAAATCGGTGCACAGCGCCGCTAGGAGGAAAAATGAGTAAACGTGTAACAATGGACATTGATGGTGCCAATGTTGTAATGGTGACCAGTGCTCCAAAAGAGCGTGTAGATCAGGTGATTAAACAAGTAAATGAGATGATCACCCTTGTTAAAAGCAAAGATCGTTCCCTCTCTTCAAATATGGCCTATCGCTATGCTATGGTCTATCTATCTGATCAGATTGTTGAACTAAAAGAAGTTCTAGATAGTGATGGAGACGGTGCCTTTAGCGATAATAAGAATATTGATCTTAAAAGAGAGATTGCCAAGCTAAAAGAAGAAGTGCTCCAGTGGGAAGGAAGAACAGCCCAACTACAGGAACTTCTATTAGAAAAGAACCAACAAATACAGGAGCTAAAATCCCTACGCTAGTTCCTAGGGAGGTATAATGAATAAAAATGCAGTACGGGCTCTGGAGTTTGATAAAATAAAGCAAGCTCTTATGGAGCATATGCCATCTCCAGGAAGCTGTGCACAAATAGAAAAACAGGGCTTTGCAAAAAGCCCCCAAGAACTGCAAGATCGGCAGGAAATTTTAAGGGAGGCTTTGGGCTATTTATTGTCCTATAGCCCCCTTCCTTTTGGTCCCCTAAAAGATATGCGTGATGAACTGGGCTATGCTAAAAGAGGGGGGGTACTTGAACCCCTAAGTCTTCTTTCTATCGGAGATAGCCTGCGCAGTATAAGCAGGATGAAATTATTTTTAGAAAAGCATAGTGAGCGCAGAGAAGACTTTCGCATTCTTTACAATTATGGGGCCCTTCTTGAGAATTTTTCTCACCTAGAAAAACTGATAGAAATTACAGTGGATTACGATGGAAGCATTAAATCCACTGCATCAAGGACTCTGGCTGGTATTCGCCGGAATATACAATCCAAAGAAGAAGAAATTAGACGTAAGATTGACAGCTTTCTAAATGATCGAAATATGGAAGGCTATTTGCAGGAGTCCCTGGTTACCATGAGAAATGACAGATATGTATTACCCATTAAATCTGAGCACAAGCGCCGGGTGGAGGGTCTGGTTCATGACCGTTCTGGGAGCGGATCGACTCTTTATATCGAGCCTATAGCCCTAGTGAATTTAAACAATGATCTTAGGGAACTTCGAAGTGATGAGAAGGAAGAAATCCACAAAATCTTAAAAGAAATTAGTCTGCGTCTGGGACAAGAAGAAAGCATCATTCCAGCCTATATGGCTACAGAAGAACTGTATCGGGTTTTTGGCATGGCGAATTACGCCCTTGAACATGATAGTCATCTGGCAAAAACCGGAGAAAAGATTCTTCTTAAAAAAGCAAGACATCCCCTTCTTGATCAAAAAACAGTGGTGCCTATGGACCTTGATTTTGGTGAGGAGGCAAGGATTCTTATTATTACCGGACCAAATACGGGAGGAAAAACGGTAGCCCTAAAAACCCTGGGGCTATTTTCTCTTATGCATCAATTTGGCATGGCGGTCCCCTGTGATGATGGATCGGTCCTTCCTTTTTTTGATGATATCTTTGTAGATGTTGGAGATGAACAAAGTATTGAGCAGTCACTGAGTACTTTTTCTAGCCATATGGTCAATTTGATTTCAATTCTTCAAGAGGCAGGACCTAACAGCCTGGTTCTTCTTGATGAACTTGGTGCAGGAACTGATCCCCAAGAAGGAGCAGCCTTAGCTAGAAGTCTCCTAGTAGAATTCGAGGAAAAGGGTTCTATGGTATTTGCTACCAGCCACTATTCTGAGATCAAAAACTTTGCCTTTAAACGGCCTGGCTATATGAATTCTTCAGTGGAGTTTGATGCCAAGACCCTAAGTCCAACCTTTCGCCTGCTAATGGGTGTACCGGGTAGCTCCAATGCCCTATATATTTCTCAGCGACTGGGATTACCAGAAAGAATTATAGAAAGAGCCCGCTCTAGTATGGATGATCAGGGCCTGGCCATGGAAGAAATCCTAGCAGAAATAGAGGAAAAACGTCTTCATCAAGAAGAGCTTGAACTAAAAGCAAGAAGGAGTTTAGAAGAAGCCAAAAAATTGGAAGAAGAATTCGAAGAGAAGCTTCGTCATCAGCAAGAGCAAAGGGACAGGGAACTACTAAAGGCTAAAAAGGAAGCAGCCAAGCTTCTTAAGCAAACTGAAGAAGAAGCGCGTGATATAATGAAAAACCTTCGTAGTATGAAGGGAAAGGTAGATTTTTCTTCTATGGAAAAGCAATCCCAACGCCTGGGGCAATTAAAGGAAAATCTACAAGACCAAACAGAAGCTAGACCAATAAAAGCCCCTGCAAAACTAAAGGTGGGAGAAAAGATCTTTATCCCCCATTTAAATACTATAGGCGAAGTTCTTGATAAACCCAATAAAAAAGGCAGCTTTAATGCCCAGGTGGGAATTATGCGCCTTAAGCTTAATATTAGCCAGGTTGAAAAATCGAAGGTTAGCCAAAAGCAAATAGTTAAAAAGCAAGTTCAGCAGTTTGTTGCCAGTGGGGTAAAGACTTCTTTGGACCTTCGAGGTAAAAACAGTGAAGATGCCCGGGTGGAGCTAGGGATCTTTATTGACCAAGCCCTACTTAGTAATCCTCCTGAACTTGAGATTATTCATGGAAAAGGCACCGGTGTATTAAGGGATTTTGTAAAAGATTACTTAAAAAAATCCCCCTTTGTAAAAAGCTTTCGCCAAGGTGGACACCATGAAGGGGGAAGTGGTGTAACCCTGGTAAAATTACACTAGGGCACAGGAAACTTTTGGAGATACTCATCAATGAGCTCATCGCGTAAGATGAGTTCATTTTTTTGATTATAATAGTAAATCTTTGATAGATAATAGTCCTCGCTACCGCGATAGGAGTACATTTTCCCACCAGAAAAAAGAAGGAGAAAAAGAAGCAGAACTGATATAAGCTGTTTTGTTCTTTTTTTCACCTTTTGTTTATCTGTTAATAGATAAAGGGCAAAGCCACCAAAAAGACCAAAAACATGTCCAGCCAGGTCAATATTAGTGCCAAAGATAGAGTAAACAATATTAATTGCTAGAAGAATAAAGATATCTCTGCCAAAGTATTCCTTGTAGCGTGTTTTATTAAGAAAATAAAGATAAAGATGAAAAGCAAAGTAACCATAGACTACTCCAGAGGCCCCCACGGATACTTTGGGTGAGCTAAGAAAAGAACCCAGGTTAGCAATGATTCCCATGGCAAGACTTAAAAGGACAAATCGTTTTGGCCCATAGTAGCCCTCAACAAAGCGCCCAAAGATATAAATGGAGAGGCAGTTAAGGCCAAGATGTTGCCAGGAGGCGTGAAGAAACATAGGCATAATAAGATGCCAGAGTTTGCCATCGGCCAAAGAGAAGTTATTTTGAGCTCCAAAATCTATTAGAGTTACAACAGACACAGTGGGATCTATTGTATATATCATAAGAAATATTAGAATATTAATCGAAATATATAATTTAGTAGCGGTAAATTTCTTATTCATGGTCTTGACCTCTTTTGCTGTGTGTGGTAATCTTTGTGCAAATAGCATAGCATAAAAGGTCAAAAGAAGAAATCCCAAATAAACCAAAGCGAATCTGGGAAGGTGGAAGCCAGAGGGTGGATGTTGGGGTAGCGCGCTTTTATTGTGACCGATTAATATTTGAGTGAGTCTGACTAACTAGAGTGGTACCGCGGTGAAAACATCGTCTCTAGATGGGGACTTTTTTTATTGGAGGAAAAATGAAAAAACTTAAAAATGAACTTGCTTTAATCCTAGAACCTTTTTTAAAAGAGTATCTTTCTTTAGAGGAAATAGAAGAAACTTTGGAACTGCCCAAATTCGCCGAACAAGGGGACTTAGCCTTTCCCTGTTTTAAGCTTGCCAAGAGTATGAGAAAAAGTCCTCATATAATTGCCCAAGAACTTAGCCAAGAAATAAGCAGCGATAAGTTTGAAGTAAAAAACCAAGGCCCCTATATAAACTTTTATATCAATAGACAAGAACTAGCAGAAACCATACTTACAGAAATCCTAAGTAAAAAAGAAGACTATGGCTCCAGTGAGGAAGGACAAAATCGTCCAGTTATTATTGAGTACTCCTCGGCTAATATTTCTAAAGAACTGCACTTTGGACATATACGAGGAATTATGATTGGGTCCAGCCTCTATAAGATTACAAAAACCCTAGGTTATAAGGCAATAGCCATCAATCACCTAGGTGATTATGGCATTAACTTTGGCAAAATTATTACTGCCTATAAACACTGGGGAGATAAAGAACATATAGAAAAAATAGGTGTTAGGGGTTTACTGGAGCTCTATTTGTACTTTAACAAGGCCTCAGCAGAAGACCCAAGTTATATGGAAGAAGCAAGAAGATGGTTTTATAAACTAGAAGAAGACAAAGACCCTGAAGCCTTGGAGCTTTGGAAATGGTTTAAGGATGTATCTCTTAAAGAATACAATAGGGTCTATAAGCTAATAGGTTGCACTTTTGACTCTTATGCAGGAGAGGCTTTTTATTCGGATATGATGCCTGATATTAGACAGGAACTTCTTGAAAAAGACCTAATTATTGAAGATGATGGCGCTGAGATTATAGATCTTAGTGATGAAAACCTGCCCAATGTTATTGTAACAACCTCACAAGGGTCAAGTCTTTATATAACCCGAGATATAGCTGCTGCTATTTATCGTAAACAAGAATATGACTTTTATAGAAACTGCTATGTAGTGGGCAGTGAGCAGCGCCTACACTTTACTCAATTAAAGGCCATTCTTAAGAAGATGGGTTATGATTGGTGGGATCAGTGTGAGCATATTGACCATGGACTTGTAATGATGGAAACAGGCAAGATTTCTAGCAGGGATGGCGATAATATTTTTTTAGAGGAAGTGATTCAAACCGCCATTCAAAAAACAAGAGATAGTATAGAAGAAAGAAATCCAGAACTAGAAGATAAAGACGAAATAGCCAGACAGGTTGGGCTAGGTGCTCTAGCCTATAGAGAACTTAGTAATAGCCGAGTAAAAGACTATACTTTTAACTGGGATGAAACCATAAGCTTTGAAGGAGAAACAGGGCCCTATCTTCAGTACACCAATGTTCGTTGTCAGTCTCTTCTTACAAAGGGTGCTTATGATGAAAGTCTAGGTTTTGATGGAAGCCATCTAACAGAAGATTCTTCCAAGGAACTTTTATGGGAACTAGGACTGCTTCCTTCCATCCTTACTAGTGCCTTTGAAAAGATGGAACCCGCCCTTTTAAGCCGATATCTGATGGGTGTGGCCAAGCTCTTTAATAAATTTTATGCTCAAGTTAGTGTAATTGTAGATAATAAGGAAGAAAAAAACTCCAAACTAGCCCTAGTTAAAGCGGTTAGTAC
>DASRNA010000105.1:0-8743 GCA_035647655.1 Clostridia bacterium
GTCTCTATATATTTTACCTTGGTAAAAATCATACTTCTTTCTTTCATTTTTATTTTACCTCTCAGGCAAAGACTCCTCACAGGGGTCTTCCTGGCTTTTAAGAAGTAGAACAGAAGCTAGAACCAAAACAATTCCTAAAATTTGCATAAGGCTCATCTTTTCTTCTAAAAAGAAAAAGGCTAAAAGCACTGTGGCTGGAAGCTCTGTACTCATTATAACAGAGGTCTTATCCGAACCAATAAGGCGAATAGAGGCAAAGTTTAAAAAATTAGGCAAAACTCCCCCTAAAAGGCCTAAAAATACAATGGCCAAGATCTCCTTGGGCAAAATAGCCCAGGGTTTAATAGCTTGAGTAAAATTAAAAAGGCTAATAAGAATCAGGCCCTGAAGGGCCACATAAAAGTTGATAATAAGAAAGTTTATCTTGGTTAATTTTAAATCCAAGGCAATATTGTAAGAAGCATAAAAAAGGCCCGCAAAAAGACCCGCAATAACACCCAGCACTTGGATCTTGATGCCTGAGAAAATCCCCAAGGTAAGGGCACTGCCAAGGAGGGCTAAAAGTATAGCCAGCCAACCTGAGCTAGTGATTTGACGTATCCCACTAAGAGAAAAAAACAGGGCAATAAAAACCGGAGAAAAATAGATAAACAAGGTTGCAAGGCCAGCTCCTGTTAGATTCATAGAGGTGTAAAAGCTAAAATTAGCTGCAACGCTAAATAGACCCCCTAAAAGAATATAGGGAGTTTCAATACGAATAGATACTTTAGCAAAATAAAAATATAAGGCCAGGCCAATCAAAACCGCAGTATATTGCCAAAATATCAAAATACTGGGATTAATCCCCCTAGTCATAATAATTTTTCCTACAATGGACACAAGAGAAAAACTCAGGGCCGATGCAATAGCTAAAATATAACCATTACTTGATTTTTTCATTTCTTCCTCACTTCAGCCTTTTTTATTAAAAAGGAGCTCACTAGCAAGATATACCTTTTCCTAAACTAGCTTACAAGCCCTAGGATGAATCAATATTAAAAAACAGGCTACCCCTGCCAAGGGACCCAGCCTGCATGGATAGAACTATGCCTTTTTTACAAATTCGGATTTTAGTTTCATGGCACCAAAGCCATCTATTCTGCAATCAATATCATGCCCATCGCTAGGATTATGTATTAGCTTTATATCTTTTACCTTGATTCCTTTTTTTACTGGCACTGAGCTGCCTCTTACTTTAAGGTCCTTGATTACAATTACATCATCGCCTTCTTCTAAGGGATTTCCATGGGCATCTCGAATAACTTCACCACTAGCTTCTGCTTCTACTTCCACTTCGACTTTTTCCTGGCTCCACTCTTTGCCACACATAGGACAGACAAAAAGATTTCCATCTTCGTAAGTGTATTCTGATTTGCATTTTGGACAATTGGGTAATTTCATCAATCTTTTCACCTCCATTATTTTCATTCCCCCTTATAGTATCATATTTAGCCCTAGAGCTCTAATTTGTACACTTTTTGATACAATTAAAAAGAGCTTCTCTGCTAAGAAAAAAGGACGGGCAAACCGTCCTTTTCATCTCTTCTTTAATCTTCAAATAGGTCCATTAAATAGCCATAGCCTTCTTTTTGCATATCTTCAAAGGGGACAAAGCGAAGGGCACTTCCGTTAATACAGTATCTTAGACCACCCTCTTCTCTAGGACCATCAGTAAACACGTGCCCTAAATGAGAATCTGCCTCCTTGCTTTTGACCTCGGTTCTAACCATGCCCAGGGACTTGTCCTTTAATTCCTTTATTAATTCTTCATCGATTGGTTTGGTAAAGCTTGGCCAACCACATCCTGCATCATATTTGTCTTGGGAGGAAAAAAGTGGCTCTCCCGAGACAATATCAACATAGATCCCTTTTTCTTCTAAGTCATTATACTCATGTGAGTAGGGGGCTTCCGTCCCTGCCTTTTGGGTTATTTCATATTGCTCCTGGCTTAAGATTTCTCTTAACTCCTCATCCGTGGGCTTTTTAAAGGGGTCACTAGCCTCCCCCTCAAAAGGCTCCTCCCGGTCAATGGCCTCCTCAGCTAAACTTAAATCGATATGGCAATAACCATTAGGATTTTTAGCTAGATAGTCCTGGTGGTAGTCTTCGGCCAAGTAAAAACTTTTAATTGGCTCTACTTCGACCACAATTTCTTTATCATATTTTTCTTGTTCTTTTTCTACTATTTTCTTTATGGTTTCTAGATCTTCTTCCTTTGTATAGTAGATGCCGGTTCTATACTGGCTACCTATATCATTTCCTTGCCTATTTAAGGAGACCGGATCTATTATTTTAAAGTAGTATAAGAGGATATTGGTTAGGTCTGTTTTAGCTGGATCATACTTTAGCTCTACTGTTTCTGCGTGATTTGTTTTTTTGTATAGGACATCATTATAGGTGGGATTGATGGTATCTCCATTGGCATAGCCTGAACGAACACTTTCTACCCCTTCTATTCTATCAAAAAAAGCATCTACGCCCCAAAAACAGCCCCCGGCCAAATAGACTACTGCTAGATTGTCCTCTACATTTTCCCCTACAAGATTTAAATCTTCTTTTTGCATTACTTCCTCCCCACTTCTATTTATATTTCTTATCAATAAGGCTCCTAGTAAGACTAGCACTATTATAATAACAATATATTTAAGCTTCACATTACAACTCCTTTGCCTCTATAAAGAAAGTCCAATTACCGGTGTTTTTCTTTGTAAAAGGATATCCTGGTCAAGATAATACACCCTGCCCTATAGAACAATTTTACCCCTAGAGACTGGCTGCAAACAATTTCACCTAACTGCTTAACGTTTTTTCTCTGGGACTGATCTACCATAAATAGACAAAAGATGAAATTAGGATAAAAAAAGACCTATGCTTTTATTATTAACATAAGTCTAAAATTCACTGTGAAAAGACCTCTTTGGCTGCCCCTAGACCCTGCTAAGAAACTCTGTCCAGTCAAGGTAAATTTCTAGCAGCTGCTTATCTAAGTAAGAAAGCGCCTCTTGCTCAAGTGCAAGGGGAAGGCCGTAATAGGCCTGGGCAATGGATCCTGTGATTGCAGCCAGAGTATCGCTATCTCCCCCCAGGGAGATGGCGGTTCTTATTGCATCCTCAAAGGAAGTAGATTCGATAAAGGCTTGTATGGCCTGGGGAACGGTAGCTTGGCAGGTTTCATTAAAGCTATATGTGTCTCTTATTTGGTCGATGGTAAAATCAAGAGGATAATAATCCCTATTTATCCTATCTCTAATCTGCCCTTTAGAAGATCCCTGCCGGGCCATAAAAATAGCCAGCGCTGTCGCCTCAGCCCCTTTTAGCCCCTCCTTGTGATTATGGCTAACCTTTGTAACCGCTTCAGACAGGGCAAAAACTTCTTCTTCACTTTTGGCAAAAAAACCAATAGGACTTATTCTCATGGCCGCACCATTTCCATAGCTATTATAGGGCCTTGGCTTATCACTAAATATCCATCGCGCAAATCTACCTCCATAGCCACAATGGGGGTATTTGCGTCCAATCTCCTGCATATATCGAAGGGCCATTTTTTCTAGCAAGGAGTAGTAGTCCTGATCAAAGCCGCCCGGCCTAGCTTCCAGTCTTTTTTCGGTCTCCATAAGGGCCTTTGCAAGACTCAGGCTCATAATACTGTCATCGGTCACCTGGCAGTCTGGGGTAAATAAGCTAAAGTCCTTACTCTTGTGATTGTTAAATTCAAACCGGGAACCTACAATATCTCCCATAATTGCACCCATCATAAAGCGCCTCCTTAAATGGATTCCACTAAATCTTCTTTTATTTATAAGAAATCATATATCCAGCCTATTAAGTAGATCTTTAAGGCTTCTGAGCTCATCAGGACTTAAGGTAATTCCCTTACTCATCTTTTCATTTTCTGGAGCCCAGTCCCTAAGGTCGTATTTAGCCTCTCTATCATTCCAGCTAATTAAATTTAGTTGCTTTGACCATCCCCTACTATTCTGCGAAAGAGTCCCTAGCTTTTCTTTTATTTCATACTTTATCTTTGCCATGTAAATTTTTCCTTTCATAAATATAGATAAGTTCCATAGCTTTATTATATACTATAAAATACCAGTAAAACTTTATGCTCCAAAATATCCAAGATAAAACTGCCTGGTCTTTTAGTGGTAGAATAAAAGTAGCAGGAAAAGGATGATAGAAAAGAAAGGACAAAGGATGAACCTGGTAAAAATTCAGCAAAACATTAAAGAAAGCAAAGACCAAAGTATAGAAACTCTAAAGGAATTTGTAAGACATCCCAGTGTAAGTAGGGACAAGGAGGCAGTAGAAAAATGTGCCTACTACTTAAAGTCGCTATTGGATAAGTACAATATCGACAGTAAAATTTACCCTACCAAGGGAAGTCCCCTGGTCTATGGACAGGTGAATTCACCCAATAAAAATGCTAAGACTGTCTTATTTTATGGCCACTACGATGTCCAGCCTCCTGAGCCCTTAGAAGACTGGCATACTCCCCCCTTTGAACCCAGCATAAGAAAGGGTAGGCTCTACGGTAGAGGGGCCGCTGATAATAAGGGCCAGCTTTTAGCCCATATTCTGGCTGTTAAAAGCATTCTGGAAATAGAAAAAACCCTGCCCATTAATGTAAAGTTTATCTTTGAAGGAGAAGAAGAAATCGGCAGTGGGTCTTTAGGACCATTTGTTAAGGAAAACAAAGACCTCCTGGATTGCGATCTTGTTATAACATCTGATGGCCCTATGCATGATAGTGGGGCCCCCATCCTGGCCTTTGGAGTAAGGGGGGTTATGAATTTTCAGCTAGAACTAAAAACTGCCCAGACTGATAATCATTCGGGCAATAAGGGTGGGGTAATCCCCAATCCCGCCTGGGAACTAATTGAACTCCTTACTACAATGAAGGATAAAAATGATCTAGTAACCATCGAGGGCTTTTATGATGATGTGCTAAAACCAAGCAAAAAAGAGCTCACTTTAATCCAAGCCCTGCCCTTTGATCCGGAAGATCTTGCTAAGGTATATGGGGTAGAAAAGATCGAGCTGGATAAAGAAAGCTTTTATAAGAGACTTATGCTCCTACCCACCCTGAGCATCAATGGCCTAATCAGCGGTTACACTGGCAGTGGTACAAAAAATATTATTCCAAATAAAGCCCTGGCAAAAATGGAAGTAAGAATGGTTAAAAATCAAAATCCAGATGATTTGTTTGAAAAAATTACAAACCATATAAAAAAAGTTAATCCAAATGTAACAATAATCAGCCAGGAAGAGGATATGTATCCATCAAGAACCTCCTTGGAACTAGATATTTCTCAAAAAATAATAAGGGCTGTTAAAAAAGCTCATAAGACAGACCCTCTTGTTTTTCCCTCCATGGGAGGAAGCCTACCCGACTATATATGGACCAAGATTTTAGGAAAACCCTCCATCATGGTGCCCTATGCCAATGCAGATGAGGCAAATCATGCCCCCAATGAAAATATGGACCTAACTTGTTTTATCAATGGAATTCACACAAGTGTGCATATAATAAATGAACTAAAATAAGTCAAACCCTAGAGCCAAATAGACCTAGACTTTCTAAAAAAAAATGGAGGTATTTATGGATACTGATAAACTAAGAGCCCTTTTTCCCCTAACAGAAAACTATACTTTTCTCAACAATGCCGCTGAATCACCACTAAATATGGCGGTAAAAAACAAGTTAGATTACTATCTTGATCTAGCACTAAGGGCTCCCCATACAAAACCCTCCGTGCGCTACCAGGTCAAAAAAAAGCTGGCTAAATTACTAGGGGGAAATCCCAGCGACTACGCCCTGATGACCAGTACTGGAATGGGAGTTAGTATTATAGCAGCAGGATATAAGTGGACCAAGGGCGACAATGTGGTGCTTCCCTCTAATGAACATTGGAATAATAGCTTTCCCTGGCAGGCCCTGGAAGAAAAAGGAGTGGAAGTGCGCTTTGTAGAGCCAGATCAGCAAAATCGAATCCTGCCAGAAAAGATTGCCGCTCTTACGGATAAAAAGACAAAAATTGTTGCACTAGCAGCAGTAAGCTTTAATACAGGCTTTCGCTCGGATCTAAAAGAAATCTCCCAAATAGCCCATAAGCAGGGCGCGCTCTTTCTTGTTGATGGCATACAGGCAGCTGGAGTCGTCCCCCTTGATGTTGAAAAAGACCATATTGATATCCTATGCTGCGCCGGCTTTAAATGGCTGCTAGGTCTGCCTGGTACGGGCTTTGTCTATCTAAATAAGAGGGCGCAAGAAAAAATCAATCCCCTCCTGCCTGGGATGTTTGCAGCAGATCTTTACCTGAAGGAACTTACCTATCATCCCGATGCCAGGCGCTTTGAAACCGGTTCTATTGCCTACTCACTTTTCTATGCATGGACAGCTGGCCTCGAGCTCCTAATGGATATAGGAGTAGAAAATATCCATAAAAAGATACTGCTGCTTACAGATCTTATCATTTCAGGCCTGGAAGAAAAAGATATAGAGATAATCACACCGGTAGAACATATCTCAGAGCGCTCGGCTATTATCCTATTTACTCTGGGTTCTTTAGAAAAAAACAAGGCCCTATACGAAAAGCTACTAGCAGAAAATATAATCCTAACCCTAAGAGATAACCTTCTTAGAATCAGCCCTTCTTTTTATAATACAGAAGAAGAAATCAAAAGTTTTCTTAGCTTTTTAGCTTGAGCATTTTTATTCTTATGGCTCCTAAAATGCCCCCTAATCCACTTATGGATAAGGGGGCATTTATTAACTACTGCTTTATATTTTGTGCTTTTTTCTATTTTATAAAGGCTAGAGATAACCAGGGTATATAGGTTATTAGAGCAAGCCCAACCAAAGATACTATAAAGTAAGGAACAATATGTTTAAACATACTTTCTAGTTTTATCTTTGCCACCGCAGCTCCAACAAATAGATTACATCCATAGGGCGGTGTACACAAACCAATGGCCAAGTTTACTGCCATAATAACACCAAAGTGAATGGGGTTAATTCCCAGCGCATGCACCGTTGGCATAAGTATTGGTGCAATAACAATAATGGCAGGAACGGTATCTAAAAATAGTCCCACAACTAAAAGTATAAGGTTTATAAATAACAAGACGACCACTGGGTTGGTTGATACATTAGTTAGGAAATTGGTAATCATTTGTGGTACTTTTTCATAGGTCATAAAGGTAGAGAAAACCGTTGAATAACCCAATAAAAATGATGTAATCCCATTAAGTACTGCTGTATCTAAAAACACGTCCCATAAACCCGCAAGATCTAAGTCTTTATAAACAAACAAACTTATGATAATAGAATATACAACCGAAACACAAGCTGCTTCTGTTGGGGTGAAAACACCCGAGTAAATTCCACCTAAGATAATAACTGGAGATAAAAGGGCCCAAAATCCATCTTTAAAGCTGGCCCAAACTTCGGAAAGTCTGTATTTCATGGCCTTTCCAATTGGAACCTTTTCATCGCCCTCAGTTTGTCTTTTTGACTTTAAGTCTGTTCCGTTGATTGTACAAATAATGGTGTTTGTAATGACAAATAATACTCCAAGAAGAATCCCAGGGATAATACCTGCTAAAAACAATTGAGGAATAGATACCCCCGTTGAAGCACCGTATAATACAAAGGATAAACTAGGAGGAATAATGGGTCCAACAATACCACCAAAACAAACAACAGTAGCAGCATAAGCCGGATCATATCCCTTCTTTTTCATCTCAGGAATCATCATTCCACCAATTGCTGAAGTAGTTGCCATTCCAGAACCAGATAATGCCCCAAAAAACATACAAGATATAATAGTTACACTAGCTATGGCGCCATTAACAAAACTAATTAGAGTTGCAGCAAAATTAACGATTTTCCTTGCAATTCCACCTGTTGACATAATAAGTCCAGCTAGCATGAAAAACGGAATAGCCATAACAGTAAAAGAAAAGATTCCACTATATGCATATTGAGCGTTGATTGCCATATTTATATCTGAGAATAGAGCCATTGAAAACATGGTTGCTCCACCAATAGCAAATCCAACAGGGACCCCTATCATTAACAGTATAAATAATACGATAAATAAACTACCTACTGCCATTATAAATCCCCACTTTCTGTTATAGGTCCTTTACCCATTATAGCCTTTATAGCTTCGATAAAGTAGACCGCTGCTCTGAGTATAAATATGCCACAACCCAAGACCAGTGATAAATAACCCCAAGCTGTACTGATTTTGATTCCTGCATAGGGGGTGGTGATTTGAATCCCAATCATTTTAACGCCATAAAATAAGGTGATTCCACATATGGTAATTAGAACCAGCTCAGAAATAGCTTCTAAAACGAGTTGGGCCTTTTTTGAGAGTCTATCTACTACTATGGTAATGGTTATATGTTCTCTTTTTCTATGGCCTATGCTTATCCCGATCCAGGATAACCATACAAATAAGAACTTACCAAGTTCTTCTGACCAAGCAGATGAGTTATTAAAGACATATCTCATAACAACTTGAAAAAAGATTACTGCAACCATTGCAACAAACATAGCTACAAGG
Organism: Clostridia bacterium; assembly: GCA_035647655.1. Taxonomy (GTDB): domain Bacteria; phylum Bacillota; class Clostridia; order Peptostreptococcales; family Acidaminobacteraceae; genus DTU036. Next base: position 8,613 of record DASRNA010000105.1, read on the forward strand.
GCTGTATCTTCGATTTTATTCAATGTTTTTACAATTTTATTTTTCATATCACATCATCATATCTGCAAGAGATATTAAGGTCTCTCTCCTTTCAAATATAATAAGTTTATTAGTAATATGTAATTCAAGGA
>DASRNA010000106.1:0-2118 GCA_035647655.1 Clostridia bacterium
GGCTATGTATGGCATACTACCGGTTCAGGGAAGACAATCACTAGTTTTAAAACAGCTTTGTTCTTATCCACCCGGGGCGGCTTTGACAAAGTCATTTTTCTGGTGGATAGAAGGGAATTAGATAAAAAGACTAGTGAAAACTTTAAAGCATACTCCGCTTATGAGTCGGTTTCCGTTGATGATACTAGTCATACATACCAACTAAAGAAACAGCTGTTGTCCGGAAAAAGAGGCATTGTTGTAACCACCACATTTAAGCTGAATAATTTAGTTAAAAAGCTGATGGAGGGAGCAGATTTTGGCTTATCAGAGAAGAAATTTATCTTTATAATAGATGAAGCCCATAGAACAACTATGGGGGAGATGATGGTCAATATAAAAAGGTTTTTCAGGAAAAACGGACTTTTTTATGGATACACAGGCACGCCATTATTTGATGAAAATAAGGTTATTGGTATGGTTAATGAAAAATCGGAAATCATAGATACCACAGAAAAGCTTTTTGGGCCGGGGCTTCACAAATATACAATAGATCAGGCTATCGCAGATGGCAATGTGTTAGGGTTTAATGTTGACTATATCAATACCGGTGAATTTATAAGCTATGGGGATCTTAGAGAGCAAATAAAGGCACAGATAGAGGCCGAAAAACCGGATATGCCAGGGCTGGAAATAGAAAGACTTGTCTATGGTTGGAGCGACTTAGAAGTTGAAAAAGAAGCGGTAAAGCGAAATCTGCTTTTTTATCAGGATGAAACTCATATACCTAAAGTTGTAGAAAGAATATTGGATAATTGGGAAGAGCAGTCTAAAGATAGGGTATTTAACGCTATTTTAACAGCAGCCTACAAGAAAAGGGCAATTGCCTTCTTTAATGAATTTAAAGTACAACTTAGAAGAAGAGGCGATAATATTAACCTTGCCCTAACTTTTAGCTTTGGCAGTGAAAGTGAAACTGACAAGGTAGAGCCCGAGATAATCGAAATGATGTTCAAAGACTATGCAAGTTTTACAGGTATTGAATTTGTTAGTGGCGATAAATCTAAAGGTGAAGAGGCATACTTTGAGGACATCGTAGCAAGAGGCACCCGTGGAGGCAGTGGCAGAAACGAAAGAAATATAGACCTTATCATAGTTGCGGACCAGCTGTTGACAGGCTATGACTCCAAATATTTAAACACCCTTTATGTAGATAGGCCATTGGCATTGCAGGGGCTGATTCAAGCATACTCCAGGACTAACAGGATATATGGTAAAGAAAAGGAATTTGGATCTATAGTAAATTTTCAATACCCGAAAATAACAGAGGAACAGGTAAACACCGCTTTGACGCTATACGGAAGCGGTGGTGCTAGCTCAAGAGCTATTGTAGAAAACTATGATACGGCAGTAGAAAAACTATCTATAAAAGTTGAAGAAATGATTAAGTCATTAGAAGACCCAAGTCAGTGGGAGAGCCTAAATTTAGACGAGAAGGCCAAGGAATTATTTGTGTCTTCCTTTGTGGATGCGAGTAAACAATTAGGTACTGTCATGCAATACTACGAGTATAAATGGGACAATGAAAGATTTAAAATAGACGAACACACCTGGTTAAAATATGTGGGCGCTTATAAAAACTTAACATATAAGGAACGGAACCCGATAGATGAGCCGATAATCCCTTTAAGCGGTAAGACGAAAATTACAACCAGGCAGGTAATAGACGATAAGCACATATTAGGTTTAATCGGATCAAGAATTAGAAATGAGAAGGGTATCCAAACAATCGATGATGAAACTTTAAGGCTAATCTATGAGGAAATCCAGGAATTAAGTGATATGGGGCAGGCAAAGCAGGCTAAATTATTGAAAGAATTTGTTGAAAAAGAATTAATCACCGGACATCTAAAAGCAGACTTAGACTTTGACCAGGCTTTTGAAAATTGGAAAAAGCGAAGGTTACAAATGGAAGCTGAAAAATTCGCTAAGGAATGGGGTTTATATAGTGATGTTTTACTTAAATCTTTGGACCAATATTCTATAGTTAAAGAAGATGCTATCCCATATATAGACGAAATACAATTAAGCATTGACTATGAAAAGGCAGAGAATAAAGAATCAGGTTCTCAGTTACCA
>DASRNA010000107.1:0-3109 GCA_035647655.1 Clostridia bacterium
AATGTGAATGCATCAAAAGAAAGTAAGGCCCTTAGCCTAGGGGAAATAAAAGCCCTAGATCCAGATTTTATTTTAATCCTAGGAGAAACTTCCCAGGCCCGCAGGGAGGAACTTTCAGAATTGGGAGCAGTCAAAGAAAACAATTTGTATTTTTTGGGGGAATACCCTAGACTAGCTGGCTCGAACTTTGTGAGTGTATTGGAAAATTTGATAAAAGATATGAAATGAGGTCAAATAAATGGAAAAATGGTTAGAACTTGATTTGCAAAAATATTGGCAACTTCAGGAAGAAGGAAAACTAACAAGCCGAGAGCTTTGCGCTTGGTATCTTGAGCGCATTGCCCGCTATGATGGCCATTACAGGACTATTTTGGAGATAAACCCCGATGCTCTTTTTATTGCAGAAGCCATGGATAGAGAACGTAAGTTGGGAAAAAAAAGAAGTATTCTTCATGGTGTTCCTATTTTGTTAAAGGATAGTATAAGTACCTATGATGGGCTTCACACTTCAGCAGGTTCCCTGGCTCTTAAGGATCATTTTGCAAAAGACGATGCCTTTATTGTTAAGCGTTTAAGAGAGGCCGGGGCTGTTATATTAGGTAAATCTAATATGACAGAACTTTCTCACTACACATCAAACAAAATGAAAAACGGATATTCCGCTAGAGGAGGTCAGGTTCTTCACCCTTATAATGAAAAAAGCTCTCCCTCGGGATCATCAACAGGTTCATCGGTAGCTGTTTCTTTGAATTTCTCTCTTTTAGCTCTAGGCACAGAGACCAAGGGATCTGTTATATGGCCCTCACATAATAGTTCTATTGTTGGGATTAAGCCCTCAAGAGGGCTTGTTAGTCGAAGTGGTATTATACCTATTTGTAGGGCTCATGATACGGCTGGTCCTATGGCTAGAACAGTAGCGGATTGCGCACATCTACTTGGGGCCCTATCCGGGGAAGATCCTAAAGATCCATCAACCTGGGCTCTTGATGATAAGCGCGGGGATTATGCTGGCTTCTTAGAAAAAGAAGCACTTAAGGGCATGCGTCTAGGAATTAGAAAAACAAACTTTGGGCCAGAAGAAGAAAAGCTATTTGAAGAAGCAGTGAAAACAATGGAAGACTTAGGAGCCATTTTTAAGGGTCCCTATGATCTTCCCGAAGTGGGAAGGGATGATCTAGTGATTCTAGCTCATGAATTCAAGAGGAGTTTTGATCATTATCTTCATGAATACAGTGGATCAAAAAAACTTCTGGAAGAAATTGTTCTATATAATAAAGAAAACACCGACTTAATCTATGGGCAGGATCTTCTAGAAGGAGCCCTTGAGATAGGTGATCGCTTACTGGATTCTGATTATTTGGATAAAAGAATAAATCTTGCCCAAGATAAAAGACAAGAGATAGAAGATCTTATGGATAAAGAAGAATTAGATTTAATTGTATTTCCTGGAAGAAGTGATCTTCCCTCGGTTAGTGGACTACCATGTATTGTTGTACCTTGTGGTTATACAAGAGATAATAGACCCCTAGGCATATCATTTATAGCTAGAAACTTCGATGAAGGTCTTATGATTGCTGGGGCTTACAGCTTTGAACAAGCCAGTGTAAAAAGGAAACCACCGCTGGTAAAGGAGGAAAAATGAAAAAAATACTATTCTATGCTATGGACGGGGAAAAAATGTGCTTTTTACATGTATTAATGAACGCTCTCGATCTTCATAAAGAAGGTATGGAAGTGGCGGTAATCTTTGAGGGCGCTTCGGTTAAACTCCCCCCCCTTCTAGAAGAAGAAAAAAACAAGCTTTACTTACAGGCCAAAGAAGAAGGTCTTCTTGCAGGGATTTGCCTTGCCTGTTCTAGTGTCCTGGGGGTGCTAGAAGAAAATAAAAAAACCGGTCTTCCGCTTTTAAACGATATGATGGGTCATGCCGGTATTAAACCTTATCTACTAGAAGGATATGAAGTTATAAGCTTTTAGGGGGTCATTGACCCCTTTTTTTATTAGCTGCTAGTCTCATAATAAAAATTATTATAAAAAAAGGTGCTAGCATGGGGAATAAAAATAGCAAAAATATTAAGACAAGGACACTAAAGGGTTGAGGGGATTTTTTACCCTTGGGGTTCTGCCTTTTTTGGGAAGTTTGCGTTTTTTGGACAGTCTGCTCTTTTTTGGCCGCAGCATAATGTTCGTAATCCTTCAAGGGACTATTTTTCTGGATATTTAAATCATAACGATATTCTTGGCCGCAGCGAGGGCAAAAGAGCTGGCTGTCTTTCATTTTTTTCTTGCAATAAGAACAAGTTTTCATTTGAATTCCTTTGTACTATATTTTTCGGAAGATTTCTTCTTTAAGTATATAACATTGGGGTTTTTCCCGCAAGAGTGGGTATCTATACTACGATTAAGAATAATTAGCCCTTTGACTCAGCAGAGTAAGGATCACTCATTTGCTTTATAAAGGAAAAAGATACTCTGAGATTAAAAGCAATAATCAGCGAAATAGCCATCTTTTTCTATGATAAAAAGTTACTAATTAAGACTTGTCTTTGCCAAGTAAAAAACTATATCTATAAAGAAAATGATAAACACAATCCCTACTAATCTATGGTATATTAAGTAAGAAAACAAAGGGAAGCAATCCCAATATAAGGAGAGTATTATGATTAAAACAAACCAAGAAACTGTGGATGAAATAAAGAAGATCATTGTAGAAAATGAACAAGAAGGAACGAGTGTTCGAATTTATTTGGCTGGCATGGGATGTTCAGGTCCTAGCTTTGGTTTATCTTTAGATGATAAAAAAGAAGAAGATGAAAGCTGGGTTGTTGAAGGCCAAGAATTTGTTATGCAAAAAGATTTCTTTAGTGAATTTGGCAGTTTCACAATAGAGTATCAAGACGGTGGATACATTGTGGAGCCAGAGCAATTACCTGAGGGTATGGGTGGATGTGCTAGCTGTACAGGATGTAATTAAAAGAAAAGAAGGGTAGCCCTTCTTTTTTTTGTGTATATGTCAAAAAGCATTAATTGTGAAATAAAAAAAGAGGTTAAACCTCTTTTTTTTGGTGTTGATGAGTGGACTCGAACCACCGACCCCCTGCATGTCAAG
>DASRNA010000108.1:0-2757 GCA_035647655.1 Clostridia bacterium
ATTTAAGGAACTCAATGTAATTGGGATGGATATTGTAGAGGTGGCTCCACCTCTAGATCCCTCCTTAAACGCCTTATTTGCAGCTAGAAAGATAGTTACTGAAAGCTGGGGACACTGGTATCGCAAAAACAAGGGCTTTAAGTAAAGAAGAAGGCAAAAGAGAAATCTTATTACTATGGTATAAAAGTAAAAGGGCAAACCACTAAGGATTTGCCCTTTTTTGCTTTTACTCCTGTACTTCCTGGACCGCATACTGAAGCCTATGAAGATCGGCATAGAGACCTTTTTCTTCAAGGAGCTCATCATGGGTGCCCATTTCAGCAATAGCGCCTTTATGCATAACAATGATTTTATCAGCCCCTCTTATAGTAGAGAGTCGGTGGGCCACAACAAAGGTAGTGCGACCCTCAACTACTTTTTCAATGGCGTCTTGAATAAGAAGTTCTGTTTGAGTATCAATGCTGGCTGTTGCCTCATCAAGGATCAGAATATCTGGTCTATGCACCAGGGCGCGGGCAAAGCTTAGGAGTTGCCTTTCACCTTGAGACAGGGTAGAGCCACCCTCTGTAACATGGTGGTCTAGTCCCTTGGGGAACTTTCGTATAAAGTGGGCAGCATTTACAAATTCTGCCGCCTCCCATATTCGCTCATCACTGATATCCTTATTAAGTAGGGCGATATTGTTTCTAATATCCCCAGAAAAGAGAAAGACGTCCTGTAGAACTGGAACAATTCGACTTCTTAGGAAATATTTATCATAATCCTCAATCGGGGCCCCATCAATAAGAATCTCTCCTTGGTCTATATCATAGAGCCTGGTTAGAAGGCTCATAATGGTTGTTTTTCCTGAACCAGTGGCTCCAACAAAGGCTATGGTTTCTCCGGCCTTTACCTGGAAGCTTACATTTTTAAGAACGGTTTCATCTTTTTCATAACTAAAGCAAACATTTTTAAATTCCACATCTCCTTTTAGATGTTGAGGATTTAGCTTGGGATCATTGACAATGGTTTCTTCTTCTTCCAGTAGCATAAAAACTCGTTCAATACTAGCCATGGCAGATTGAAATATAGTGAACTTTTCTGAAAGATCCTGGATGGGTCGGAAGAGTTTTTGTACATAGATGGTAAAGGCGATCACCACACCCACTTCTATACTTCCCTCTATTGCAAATTTCCCCCCAAATATAATAACAAGGATTAGGCTAGTATAGTAAAGAAGATTGATAAAGGGTCTAAAAATAGCATAGATTTGCAGTTCACCCTTGCTGGCTACATGGTACTTTTCATTATCTTCTGCAAAATTCTCAATGAATTTCTTTTCCTGGTTAAAAATTTGTATGGTTTTCATTCCACTAAGATTTTCATTTAGGGTGGTGTTGATTTTAGCAAGCTTTACCCTAACATCCCGGTAGGCTAGTCTAACCTTCCTTTGGAAAATTAGGGTTACTACAACAAGAAGTGGCATAATGGAAAGAGAAATAAAGCTAAGCTTTACATTCATGCTAAACATCATAAAGATACTACCTAGTATAATGGCCACATCACTAAGGACAGTTACAATGACATTGGTATAGAGCTCATTGATATTGCCAAGGTCATTTGTCATCCGGGTAACCAGTCGTCCCACAGGATTTTTTTCATGAAAGCTAAGGCTTAATCTCTCGAGCTTGGCAAAAAGGTCTGAGCGGATTCTTTGAATGACCCGCTGGCCGACATAGTTTAGGGCAATCTGTTCTAACATGGCACTAAGATAGGTAAGAATAGATAGGGCCAGTAAAAATAAGGTCAGATTAATTATTTTTTTGTATCGATAATCCTTGTAGGCTCTATTTTCTTCTTGGCTTAAAGAGCGGCTAAGGCCGTCTTTTTCAAGGTTTTGATCTTTTAGAACAACAGAAGTGGGCTCCTTACTAATGGAAAAGTTTCCTTCTTCTAAAGCAAAGCCCTGGGGCTCTTCTTGAAGATAACTTTGCCTGGGTACAAGATAGTCATCTATTATAGTAGATATAATCCTGGGTTGTAAAAGATCAAAGAGGGTCCCGGCAAGAAGCAAAAGGGCACTCATAAGTAAAAGCAACCAAAGGCCCTTGGTGTATTTAGCGAGTTTTTTTACTAGCTTGCCATCATAAAACTTCTCAAGTTTTTGTTCATCAAATTGGTTCATAGCCGGCTCCTTGGATTTTATCCTCGAGAAGTTGTTTTTCATAGACCTGATAGTAGCGTCCCCTAAGGGCTAGGAGTTCTTCGTGATTGCCTCGCTCAACAATGCGTCCTTCATCAATAAAAATAATTTCATCTAAATGCTGCAGGGTTGAGATGCGGTGGGAAATAATAATGGAACTATGACTGGCAAGGTCTACTCTTAGTTTTCTTAGGATGGCTTCTTCGGTTTTTGTATCTACTGCTGAGAGACTATCATCTAGGATAAGAATGGGCGCATTTTTATAAAGGGCTCTAGCAATGGAGGTTCGCTGTTTTTGTCCTCCGCTTAGATTGACTCCCTTTTCCCCAAGAAAAGTTTGGTAACTCTGGGGGAAACTTTCAATTTCTTCGTGTACATGGGCATCCTTGGCCGCCTGGAGAATCTTATCTTTTCTGGGTCTTGTATCACTAAGGGCAATGTTATTTTCTATTTCTGTAGAAAAGAGAAAATTGTCTTGGGGTACCATGGCAATTAAATTTCTAGTATCTTCAATGGATAAATCATTGATATCCCTTTTACCAAGAAAGATCTTTCCTCTTGGGATATTGTATAGA
>DASRNA010000109.1:0-2891 GCA_035647655.1 Clostridia bacterium
ATACAAATCCGTTAAAATAAAAAACTATTAAAAAATCAGCAGTTTTTTCTATTCTTGCAATAAAAAATATTCCTCCTTAAGTAGAACAAAAGTAAATTTCTCTGCATTTAGAAGGCAAATAGCCCCGTCTTTTCTCACTAAAATAACTGGAAGAGAATGCAAATGGGCATATTCTTTTGCCTTATCAAAGCCCATTACAAAAAGAGCTGTACTATAGGCATCTGCCCTAGCAGAATCTTCTAATACTAAACTTACGCTTAAAAGATCATTGTCTACTGGATAGCCAGTCTTTGGATCTAAAATATGATGATACCAAACCCCTTCTTCTTCAAAGCCTCTTTGATAGGCACCGCTGGTGACAGCGGAGTTTTCTCCCATCTTTACAAAGCCAAATATTTCACCCGTTTGATCCAATGGATCTTGAATTCCTATATTGTAGGTTCCCTCTTGATAGTTACCAAGAGTAATAATATTGCCCCCAAGATTAAATAAAGCGCTCTCCACCCCCGCTTTCTTAGCGAGTTCTTGTAATTGATTTGCAGCGTAACCCTTGGCAATACTGCCAAGATCTAAATCTTCTAGGGACTCTCCTATCTTTAGTGCTATATACTTGTCTAAATCTTCCTTAAGAGGAATGTTTTCCTCTTCTGTACCAAAGGCCCAAAGAGCAGAAACTCTTCCCAAATAGGGATCAAAGGCTCCCTGGGTTAGCTCTTTCATTTCATTAGACAGTTTGATAAGCTCGGAAATCTCATTTTCTTCTAAGGAATTGCCCTTTAGGGATGAGATTACACTGGTCTCATCATGGATATTTAACAGTTTTTCTATTCTAAGGGCTTCTTTTTTTAACTCATCGAGTATTTCTTGGTTGCCTCCCTCGTATAGTTTAAACTCTACTATGGTATCAAAGGCAAAAAAACTAGTCTCATACTCTTCTTGCTTTGTACAGCCTGCTAATAAAAAGCTAATAATTAATAGTATACATAAATATTTTTTCATTATAACTCCTGAGTTCACTTTACCATCCTAATAGACCCAATGCAATCAAGAAAGTGCAATATTTTTATTTTACTTAGGCCAACTTTTTGCCTATCATAATAGGCAAAAAAATAGGAGATCCTTGGATCTCCTATAATTTTGGATTCTTAAGTGCTAAATAGTGAAAGCCCAAAAAACCCCTTCGAATAAGATGAATTTCTTTGTTTCTCTCCCATATAAGGGGATCAATATAAAAGATAATCCCTTCTTTTTCGAGACTTTCAAAGGCTTTGTCATTATCTGGTTTTTCCAGCGAAATCACCGATTCGCGAAGAGGAACTCAGGAAGTAGATGCTTCAAACACAGAAATTGTGACGTGTTTTACAGAGCTTCTCTTTTTTAAAAAACTGCGTGCCGGTTCATTGATAATTAGTTTCACTACTCATCCTTTGAGAATATAATCTTGTAACCTTGAACTGCTAAGATAATCGCTAATATAAAGAGCAGGGCTGGGAAAAATACAAGAATCCAATTTTGTGCTTCAATATTTGTTTTAATTAGTAAAACTAAAGCAAATAGGGTCACAACAAGCATAAACATCATTGGGGGAATAATCATCTTGTAGTTTTTTCCAATATTTTTTAGCCATACAGCAATTGCTAATAGTGCAAGAGCTGCTAAAAGCTGGTTTGCTGAGCCAAAGATTGGCCAAATTTTAGCAAATCCACCATAGGCTAACCATCCACCAAGAAGAACTGTAACAGCAGTAGAAACATACATATTTGTTAAGAATGACTGCTTTTCAGCTCCTTCTTTTTCAAAAAACTCTGTAAAGACAAAACGATTTAAACGTGTTGCCGTATCAAGACTGGTAAGAGCAAAGGCTGAAACAGCAAGAGCAACAAAGGACTTACCAAGATCAAAGGGAATCCCAAATTTTGTCATAAAAACGCCCACGCCATTACTAAATACATTGACAGGTCCGCCTTGAAGTAGTTCGCCAAGCTCGCCTTGAGTAATATAGGCTGCTGTAATAAGGGCAATAACAGCTAGAACACCCTCAATAAGCATACCGCCATAGCCGATTAGTTTGGCGTCTTGTTCCTTATCTAATTGCTTTGAAGTCGTACCAGATCCAACAAGAGAGTGGAAACCTGATATGGCTCCACAGGCAACAATAACAAAAAGCATAGGAAAGAGCCACTGACCATCGACGTTAAAGCCAGTAAAAGCTTGTAATTCAAGGCTAGGTCTGTAGATTACGATTCCTAGAACAGCTCCTATAATCATTGCATAAAGTAAATAGGAGTTTAGATAATCTCTAGGTTGCAATAAGATCCATACTGGTGCTGTTGAGGCAACAAATATGTAGACCATAAGGATAATAATCCATATTTCCTTTGAAAGGGAAAGTGGAAATACTCTTCCTAGGAAAACACAGCCAAATAAAAGGGCTACGCCTATGACTGTACCAATGCCAAGAGGAAGACCTTTTCGATACACAAGATATCCAAAAACAACAGCTAGAACAATAAACATTAGGGATGTAGAAGCTGCTTCTGGGACAGTTGCAAAAGTACTAGCAACAATACTTGTAAAAGCTGCTACAACTAGTAGCAGTGTCAGCCATGCAAAGGCGGAAAAAAGCATTTTTCCTTGTCTTCCCATGTTTATGCCAATAACTTCACCAATACTTTTTCCTTTGTGACGAATAGATGCTACTAGAGAACCATAGTCATGAACACCACCAAAGAAAATACTTCCAATTATAATCCATAGAAGTACAGGTACCCATCCAAAAATCGCAGCCTGTATAGGACCATTAATGGGGCCTGCACCAGCAATTGATGAAAAGTGGTGGCCCAAAAGCACTGCGGGCTTTGAAGGCACAAAGTCGATGCCGTCCTCATATT
>DASRNA010000110.1:0-3101 GCA_035647655.1 Clostridia bacterium
GGCGGCAAAAAAAGGTTAAGATTGCCCTGGTGGGAAAATACGTAGAATTAAAAGACGCCTATATATCGACCTGCGAGGCCCTAGAGCATGCAGGAATTGAGCTGGGCCTAAGGCCAGAACTTGTCTGGATCAATGCAGAGGAGCTAAGTGTTTCTAATAGTAGGGAGCTACTTTCTTCAGTCCATGGTCTTATTTTACCCAGTGGTTTTGGAAGCAGGGGGCTTGCTGGCATGCTAGAAGCCTGCCGCTATGCTAGGCTGCATAAGCTGCCCTTTTTTGGTATTGGCTTTGGCATGCAGGCAGCAGGCCTTGAATTTGCAAGAAATGTCCTAGGACTTAGTGATGCCAATTCCACAGAATTTGATCCTACAACGAGCAATCCTTTAATTGATATAGATAAAGAAGATACCTCTATGCGCCTGGGGTCCCAGGGGATTGACCTAAGCCCAGGCAGTTTATTTGAAAAGCTATATGGTGAGAGCTTTATCAAGGAGCGCCACCGCCACCGCTATGATTTTTCTTCTTCCTATCAAAAAGTCTTTGAAGAAAAAGGCCTGCGCTTTTCTGGTCTCTCTAGGGACGGTCTTTGGGTAGAAGCCATGGAAATGTCAGAGCATCCTTTTTATCTGGCCTGTCAATACCATCCGGAATTTAAATCCAGACCCACCAGGGTCCATCCCCTCTTTAGGGGCTTTATGCAGGCCACTAGGCAGTATAAGGAAAATAGATAAGTAAAAAGCTTCTTCTTGACTGGAAGGAGCTTTTTTAATATACTATATATGAGCAAGTGCTCAAGTATAGAAGAAGGAGTAATCAATGGAATTAACAGACCAAGAAGCAAGAGAGCTTGCTGAATTTTATAAAATCTTTGGTGATCCCACAAGAATACGCCTTATTTATCTTCTGAGTTCAGGAGAACTCAATGTGGGAGAACTGGCAAAAAAAGTAAATTTGAGTCTTTCAGCGATCAGCCACCAGCTGCGGATCCTAAAGGTTCATCGCATTGTCAAAAACAGAAAGGAAGGAACGGCCGTCTACTATAGTCTTGATGATGAGCATGTTTATACTCTCATCAGCCAAGGGTATGAGCATATCGGCCATAGATAAAATGAAAAGTTGGCATTTTGAAAATCTTACCTGCTCTAGTTGTGCAGGAAAAATAGAAGAAAAAGTAAGAAAACTTGATGTGGGCCAGGTAAATATGAATACCCTTACCATGGAGATCCGCATTGAAAAACCCCTAAAAAACATGCAGGAGATCCTGCAAAAGATTGTCGATGAAACAGAACCAGGAGTGAAGGTCAGAGGGGAGGCCAGTAAAAAAAGCAGGAGCCCCCTTCTAATTCGGGTTGGCATAGGGGCTTTTCTTTTTGCAATCTCCCAGCTGGTGGCCAGTCCCCAGCCCATACAACTTTTGGCCTACGCTATTTTAAGTTATGATATTTTATATAAATCAGTCCATAACCTCTTTCGGGGCCAACTCTTAGATGAGTATTTTCTTATGAGTGTGGCCACCCTAGGAGCCATCGCCCTAAAGGATTATCCTGAGGCCCTGGCTGTTATGCTCTTTTACCAAATCGGAGAATATCTGCAGGAAAGAGCCCTTACAAGAAGCCAAAAATCCATTGAAGCCCTACTGGAACTTAGGCCAGACCAGGTCCGGGTGCGAAGAGAGGGCAGGTGGATTGATCTGGCACCGGAAGAACTCCTTATAGGAGATTTAATCCGGGTCCTACCCGGAGAAAGACTGGCGGTAGACTCGGTGGTCTATGAAGGAGAAAGTCAGGTAGATACCTCGGCCATAACTGGTGAGAGCCGGCCCAGCAGGGTAGGCTATCAAGACCCGGTCTATAGCGGCAGCATCAATCTAGACTCCTCTATGGATCTGGTGGTAAAAAAAGAGTATAATGATTCAACCCTGGCAAGAATTCTGGCCCTGGTCCAGGATGCAGGCTTTAAAAAAGCCCCTGTGGAGCGCTTTATCACCAGGTTTTCAAAGATCTATACCCCCGTGGTAGTAGGGGTTGCTATCCTGCTAGCTATTATTCCCACCCTTATGGGACTAGAGGGAGACTGGATTCGCAGGGCCCTGATCTTCCTAGTCATCAGCTGCCCCTGTGGCTTTGTTATTTCTGTTCCCCTTAGCTTCTATGCTGGCATAGGCAAGGCCTCTTCCCAGGGCATTCTTATTAAGGGAGGCACAGATCTTGAGACCCTCTCCAAGCTCCAGGGGATTGTCTTTGATAAGACAGGAACCCTAACCAAGGGAGAGTTTACCCTGCAAGAAGTAAAGACCAACTATATCTCCAGAAGAGAGCTGATTAAGATTGCTGCTTCTTTAGAAAGTAGGTCTACCCATCCCATTGCCAGAAGCATAGTAAATGCCCATGATGGCAATATCTATCAATTTGATAAGTATGTGGAGATTAGGGGCAAGGGAATTGAAGGCTTTCGCAGACAGGAGCGCTACCTTATAGGTAGTGGCAACTTCCTAGAAGAAGAAGGCATAAAAATAGACCAGGACCAGCCGGGCCTGATTCATATTTCAAGAGGAGATGAGTATCTGGGTTGGCTGGAACTAGGAGACAAACTCCGCGATGATACCAGTGAACTAATGCAGGGGCTAAAAAAACTTGGTCTAAGAAAGATTATGCTCAGTGGGGATAAAGACGAAATCACCCAGGCCCTGGCAAAGGAAATAGGCATTGATGATGCCTATGGTGAGCTCCTGCCAGAAGATAAGGTCCGAATCTATGAAGAGCTAAGGAAAACTCTTTCTCCCCTGGCCTTTGTAGGAGATGGCATCAATGACGCCCCGGTTCTTGCAAGAAGTGATCTGGGCATTGCCATGGGAGGACTTGGTTCAGATGCTGCCCTTGAGGCGGCCGATATGGTCCTGATGGAAGATAAGCCCATTAAGATCCTTCGGGGCATTGAGATTTCTAAAAAAACCATGAGACACCTCTGGCAGAATATTATTTTTATCTTTAGTGTAAAATTAATTGTCCTGGCGCTGGGAGCCCTAGGTCTAGCCAGTATGTGGATGGCAGTCTTTGCTGATGTGGGGGTAACTCTGATAGCCATTTTGAATTCCTTAAGAA
>DASRNA010000111.1:0-2160 GCA_035647655.1 Clostridia bacterium
CCATAAGCAATCCCTTTATCAATCACTATCCCATTTTCATAGTCTATTTCAAAGTAGGCACTGCTGATATTCTTATTCTCATCAACAGTTTTCTCCCCTCCAAAATTCAAAATTCCACCATAAGTGCCTGGTCCCACTTTGCCATAGGCATCAAAAGTTGGATTCATTTCATAATCATAGGCTATATTAAATAAAGGTAGGGCTTCGCCCTTCCATTTTGATTTTTTTTCTGCAGTAGCACTGGCTGAAATCACTGCACTGTCTTGACCCAGTACTCTAGCAAAAAAGGTATTATAAGGGTAGGCTAGGTCTACCTTTACTTCTTTTGATCCATTAGGATATTCAAACCTTATCTCACCACCAGCTAATTCAGAGGCATTCTTTATTGCGTATTCTTTTCCTTTTGCTTCTACATTATTTTTATTGGGAAGCTCCCATGCTGCCGCGAGTGCTGCTGCATCTGCTGCATTTTGTAGACTGCGTCTTTCATTGGCTAAAAAACCATAATCAACTGATATAGCGGCAAATCCAAGCAGTGCTGTTAGACTAAGAGCGACCAAAACTGCTGCTTGGCCTCTTTCAGCAAAAAACAGTTCTTTTATTTTTTTACCCATCTTGATTCCTCCTTTTTTCTCTCACTAAGGCCCTTGTTCTAATCTCATTGATGCTTGCCCGCTTAGAATAATCACACTTCCAGGCACAAAAACATCTGGAACTGGAACAATCAGCTTAAGTTGAACACCGCTGATAGTTACAGTGACTTCATCACCTTCTACAAGATTAGAAGCAGGATAAACAATATTAGCATCTTCTAACTGGGGCAAAAAAATATGTCCACCAATTGAACTGTTTATTCTATCTCTAATTTCTCCATTATTTGCACCAACGGCGGCGACTCTTGCCCCTTCTCTAGCTGCATTTGTAATGGCAATTTGTGAGCTAAAAATAATCCCAAACTGAATAATTCCTAGCAGCAAAAGAAGGAGTAGCGGTAAAACTAAGGCAAACTCCACTAAACCTTGTCCTTTTTCATTTCTTTTTAGCACAAGCAGTTTTTTCACAATCTCTCACCTCACACAATAAAGACTATTATCGCTCCTAGGCCTATGGCTACTCCATAGGGTATGTAATGCTTTTCATATTGTACTGATTGTTCTGAAAAATATTTATGTGCTTTCTCAAGTCTTTCACTGTTAAAACTTTTAGCTAGTATAAATACAAGGGGTCGCAAAATTAAACCCACCGCACTTTTGATTGTAGTCCATAGTGTCTTTTTATATAGCGAATAAATAATTACAATTACACCACCAACTAAAGCAGAAGCAACAGCTGTCTTAAGAGCAAACTTCCAACCCATCAAGGCCCCAATTGCTGCCATTAACTTAACATCGCCAGCGCCCATTCCACCTAGAATAAAAGGTAATAAAAATATTGCTAAACCAACTAAAAAACCAATAAGAGTAAACTTAAAGCCAACAAATCCACCAAATACAGTGTATACAACTAATCCCCAAAGTATTACAGGAAAAGTAATTGCATTGGGGATCTTCTTTGTGCTTAAATCAAAATATACAGCTAAGACAATTAAGCCAAATAAAATAAAATTATTAATACTCTCGACCATGTAATCTCCTTAAGCTAATGCACTTAAAACGTTCTCATAAAAACCTTTAACACCTGTCCCAAACAATTCAATAGAGGCAAATACCAAAGTAGCAATCAAAGATAGGATGAGAGCATACTCGACCAAGCCTTGTCCTTCTTCTTGAAATAACAACTTATACAAACAGTCCATGTTTAGCCCTTTTGTTTAATTTCTGGAAATCTGCTTTACTAGAAGCAGATTTCCAGAAAAATAGTTAGATAAACGATTTACCCGCCTGTTCCTTAGCCTTCCACACCCAAACTGCCTTTGATTTTATCAAAAATATCACTCACACCACCACCCATAGCTGTTAAGGCAGTAATTACTGCTACTGCTACCAAGGCAATAATTAGCCCATACTCTACCATTCCTTGACCTTCTTCTTCTGTGATAAGTCTCATCATTAAATCTTTCATTTTTTCCCCCTTCGTTTATTGTTTTATCATTATCTTCTGGTCATTCTTTTTGAAATAAATATCATGATAACTATTATTTTATAACTATCCCTTATTATT
>DASRNA010000112.1:0-2829 GCA_035647655.1 Clostridia bacterium
ATTAATAGCAGGAGGCTCTTGTCACTTGGAAAAGCTGCATCAAAGATTGTACCTATAATCTAGCATAATAAATGAATTATCATCAGTCGTATAGGGTTCTTAACAGGGTATATTGTATATATTGGAGGTGTTAAAATGAACAAAGAAAAGATTGCTATACTAGTAGACTCCGGCTCAGATGTGCCTAAAAATCTAATAAAAGAATATGGAATGTATGTAGCACCCCTAACTATCATTTATAAAGATGGTGAGTATAAAGATGGCATAGATATTTTAACAGAAGATGTATATTCACGTCTTAGTGAAGAGATTCCAACAACATCTTTACCAACAGGTGAAACAATTCAAGCAATATTTAATCAGATAAAAGAAAATGGGTATAAAAAGGTTTTAGCAATTACTATATCAAGTGGTTTGAGTGGCACATACAATATGATAAGAATGATAGGAGAACAAGAAGATGATTTAGATGTTTATGTGCTGGATACAAAAAACATTTCAATCGCGAGTGGTTTTAATGCAATTCAAGCAGCTGAATATATTAAAGAAGGAATGGATTGGGACACCCTTACTAAAAGAGTGTCAGAAAATATTTTAAACTCTAAGGTGTTCTTTTATGTCTCAACCCTAAAGTACCTTCAAAAAGGGGGCAGAATTGGATTGGTGGCCTCCCTACTAGGTAGTGGTATAAGCTTGAAACCAATTATTTCCTGCAATGATGATGGAGTATATTTTACAAAAGCAAAAGTAATTGGAGAAAGTAGAGCCTTAAATAAAATTATAGAGTTAGCAAAAGATCATATAGGAAACTCGGAGGAATACAATATAGGAGTTGTCCATGCTGCGGCACCAGCTAAAGCAGAGACTATTAGCAAAAGACTTCTGCAGAAGCTACCCAATCCGAAATTATCAATAAGTGGAGAAATAAGCGCAGCTTTAGGAGTGCATACTGGACCGGATTCAATTGGTGTGGTGGTTCAAAAGATATAGACAGTAAGATTAAGTCCTACAAATATGCTGGGGATTTCTTGAGACTCTTTAAGACTAGCCCTATCTTAAGCCTAGTTTTTAAGACAATAAGAAGAGCAAGGGGACAATAAAAACAAGCGGTTTTAACGAGCCCATCAATAATTAGGCTATAAAAGCTATCCGCATCACATATTTACCCAAAAAAGCAAGTCCTTGAATTCAAGGACTTTTTTACCGTAGAAATATCAAGATCTTAGGTGTTTTTCTAAGTCTCTTGAATTGATATTTGTATAGAGAGCAGTACAAATATAAAAGATCTGTTTTGAAAATAAAAAATATTTTTGTAGTTGCAAAAACTTTATGGGGTATAAGTAAGAAGAAGAATACAGTAAGAAAACACCCATAAGCCTTATAAATACTGCTATCAGACAAGCTGAAAGAAGAAGCTGACAAGTAATTTGATTATTAGAGAAGCCACTTTTGTCTTTTATTGGTAAGAAGGTGATAATGTGAAGGAGTTATATCTAGTAACAGGAGCAGCCGGACATCTTGGTAGTACCATAGTGCGCCAATTACTTAAGCTAGAAAAGAGTATAAGGATTCTTGTGCTTCCAGAGGAAAAAAATATTCCCCAGGGTGAATTTGAAGTCTTTTATGGAGATGTATGCGATAAAGAAGACCTTAAAGCCTTTTTTAATAATCCACAAAAGAAAGAACTAATAGTTATTCACTGCGCAGGAATTGTTTCGGTAGCCACAAAATATGTAAAAAAAGTTTATGATGTAAATGTCACTGGTACAAAAAATGTTGTGGATATAAGCTTAGAGAAGAGAGTTAAAAAGCTTGTCTATGTTAGTTCTGTTCATGCAATTCCTGAAAAGGCAAAGGGTGAGACAATTACGGAAGTTAGTCAGTTTAATCCGGAAGATGTTTTAGGCTTCTATTCTAAAACTAAGGCTGAAGCTAGCAGCTATGTTCTGGCTGCCATAAAAAAAGGACTAAATGCAAATATTGTTCATCCATCAGGCATAGCTGGTCCCTTTGATCATGGGAAAGGACTTCTAACAGCCCTTGCCATTGATTACTATCAAGGTCAACTTACCTCAGGTGTAAATGGTGGTTATGACTTTGTAGATGTACGTGATGTGGCAGGTGGAATCATTGCATGTTGTGAGAAGGGAAGAAGTGGCCAGTCCTATATTCTTTCGAATGAGTATTTTACCATTAGAGAAATCCTTTTTATGCTTCACGAAATTACAGGTAAAAAAGAGATCACAAGATTTCTACCCCTGTGGTTTTTAAAACTTATAGCAGCCCCTGCAGAAATTTATTATAAAATACTCAAACGCCCCCCCTTATTCACTGCTAATTCTATTAGCATCATAAACTCTAATGCTAAATTTTCTCATCAAAAGGCAAGTGCGGAGCTTGGCTATACCACTAGAGATATGAAAGAGACCTTGATTGATACAATCAATTGGCTTAAAGAGAACAAGCGACTTTGATTCATACCCCTGACTTATCCTTCTTAAGGGTGCGGTTATAAAGAGCTTAGATGATATGTCCAGAAACCCCTTGATTGATGATGCATAAATTAAAATGACCCCTACTAATTGGAGAAAAACTAAGTAGAGGGTCATTTTTTGTGGAAATTAAGGTCCTGCCAAAGGAAGCTATTTGGAGATAGGGACTGTATAGGCAAGTCCCATAAGAAGGAGTAAAGGCGGGCTAATCCCCTTTTGATAAGGGCCCTCTTTAATTAATACGTTCTTTGCTATCTCCATCAAAAAAGTGTAAGGCATCTTTATCAGGGCTAAATTTATATTTTTTATTTTCTGTGTAATCCAAGTGGCCTGGAAC
>DASRNA010000113.1:0-2264 GCA_035647655.1 Clostridia bacterium
GCAGTTACAATGATTCTAAACTTTGTGGGCGAATTCCTATGGTGGAAGTTTATCGTATTTAGAGGAAGTGAAAATACCAATAAACTAGCAAAAAAAAGCCAGACAAGAAAAAGTGACTTGTAAAAGCGAGTAGAGTAAAGACTTACTAAAACCCAGAAATGGGTTTTTTCTTTTTTAGAAAAATTCCTTAGAGGACCAAACTTGACTTAGGATATCTTATTTATTGCCGGAAAAGAGGGAGGCTCCTTTGAAAATATGCTAACTTAGCCCATGGGTGTTTTTTCACTGGGTAAGTAAAGGAGTAAACTTGTGGGTATAATATAAAGTAAGTTAGTAGGAAGGGGAAAAATTAATTATGAATAAGATAGCATCAGCTATTAAAAGGATCTTTAAAGGGGCAGGAAAATCTTTTCACCGTTTTCCCGCCGCCATAGTAAGTGCCCTTGTAATAAGTATGGTTGCGATAATGGAAATAAGAATGGACTGGCAAGTAAGGCAAGACTACAGCCTCTTATTTACTAGTATTCAATTGTCCTTTCTTCTAGGAGCCATATTTTCTATGGCAGCTGTAGCCCTGGATGAAATAAGATTTGAAAAAGAAAAAAGTAAAAGTCTACTAGCAAATCTATCTGGTATTTTACTCGCCCTGGTGGCCTTTTTACTTCTATACTTCCTGGGGGGAAAAACCACCATTGATGGGACCTATTTATCTAGTATAGCCATGGCTAGGATCAGTGTAGCTATATTTATCAGTGGGGTGGCCTTTGTTTATCTTGTTTCAAAAGCCCAGATGATAGATAGTTTTAGTGATTCTTTTTTTATCAATCACAGAGCCTTTATTATTTCAGCGATTTATGGGCTGGTGATTATGGCTGGACTTTCTGGAGTCCTAGGAGCCTTTGAAGCCCTGGTTTATCCTGCTATGAATTATAGAATTTATAGTTATCTGGGTGTTATAGTTGGATTTGTAACCTATACCATATTTTTGGGCTATTTCCCGAGCTTTAGAGGCTTAGAGGATAAGGAGGAAATTGAGAAGATAAAAGAACAACCAAGCTTTATCTATGTTCTTTTTGAATATATCCTAATCCCCATTCTTATGGCCCTAACCGTAGTTCTTCTTATTTGGACTCTAAGGGTGATCTTAAGTGGGCTAGATGTACCCTTTAGTCAATTATCCTCCATAGCATCTAGCTATGTAATTATTGGGATTTGGCTTCATATTATGGTAGCAAGCCATAAGAGCAAGCTCTCAAAGTTTTATAAGCAAATCTATCCCTTTGCAGGAATCTTAATCCTAGCCTTTGAAGCCTGGGCACTTATTGTTCAGGTAAATAGACTGGGATTTACAAGAACAGAATACTCCTTTTTTATGATTTGGATTTTTGCCAGTATTTCAATCCTTCTTTTGCTAGTCTTAAAGAAGGGAGCCTATAGGAAGATGGCAATTACTGCCGTAATTATTTCTATCTTGTGGGTTCTTCCGGTCATTGGCATGGAGGATATAACTTTTTCTTCCCAGCTAAATAGACTAGAAGAGCACCTAATAAGTGAGGGTCTTCTAGTGGGTGAAAACCTTATCGCTAAGGATACAGAAATCAAGCAAGAAAAAAGGGGTCAGATTACACAAGCAGTAGATTTTATTTCCTATTCAGAAAAAACAAATCTTCCGATTTGGTTTACAGAGGGTTTAAATGAGGAAAAGATTTTTAAAGAAACCTTTGGTTTTGAAAAAACCTATGGGGTCTATGAAGACTTTTCAGAATATTATTATGCAAACTTCGTCCTTGATACAAACTCAATAGACATTAGCAACTACAAGCTTAGTATAAATGTCTTGGCTTACGAGAGGAAAAGTGATGATATCTATTTTGAGGGGGAAGATGGGACCTATGAGATGACTTGGCTACATGGAGACTCAGGAGTTCCTAAACTCACAGTAAGCTATGAAGGAGATATCATTATCGAAGAAGATATGCAGGAATATATAGGAAGCCTACTTACTAAATATCCTCCCCAAGAAATGGGGGGCAGGGTAAAAAGCCTTCCCTTTGAAGAGATGAGTCTAGTAGTAGAAAAAGAGGATATATCCCTTCTAGTGGTCTTTAGCAATATAGAAGCTTATTATATGGAGGAAGGTGAACCCGATTATTATTTAAACCCCCATGGAATATATGTAAAATTTAACTAGAAAAAGTCAAAAGAGATGGAGAAAGAACCCTCCATCTCTTTTTTTTAGCCCTCCTAGTTTAAGCGACCTATGG
>DASRNA010000114.1:0-9494 GCA_035647655.1 Clostridia bacterium
GTAGGTGTTCATTATATAAGTAGCTGAATCGAAATTATCAATAATAAAGCCGCGATTGTCATCTCCTCCTGGTAGAGACAAAGGACCTTTTAGGCGGCTCATACCTTGTTTTTTTGCCCACTCAGAGGCGAAATCAAGAAGTAGCCTGGCTGCCAGGGGATCTCTAGTGCACTCAAATTGAGAAATATAGGCTTCGGCTAAATTATGATAATTATTTAAGTCCTTATTAATACCTACAAGTAGCCTTCCCAAGATGGTGTTGTTTTTTCTAACAATAACTTTTTCGTTTGGCCCCACTTCGTTTAGGGAGTTATCTACACCACAAATATATTTTTTATAATCTCCAATAAGGGGGGGTACCCAGGGAGAAGACTCATCATATAAAGAAAAAGGAAGCATGGTAAAATCATGAAGATGCTCTTTTGTCCTAACAGGAACGATAGTATAAGCTTTCATAAGACCTCTATTCTTAGATTAAGTCTAATATTACTTGTTTTGGAGAAGATAGTCAACTAGGGCTTCTTTTTCATTGGCCAGTCCTGCAAAGACAGCCATAATAAGTTTTTCTAACACAAAACCTAGTTTTTTTCCTGTGTAACCCATCTCCATCAGTTGTTCAGAGCTAATATCAAGATCCTTGTAACTTAGTAGTGGTTTATTAGCAAGGTAGTCTTTGGCCATATCCTCAACTTCTTGATAGGCTTTTTCGCTTCGAATAAAAGCCGGTTCCTTGGCTAAATTATCTGCTCTTTTTAAATCTAACACATCAAAAAAAGTTTTAGGTCCCCAGTAAAAGATTCTTCTGGCGATGGATTCGATTTCTGGGTAAATAGAGGAGTTGTGGTGCAAGATCATTGGGAGAACATTTTTTTGCATTTTGTTGGAGTAACCCAGGCGGGTAAGAATGGTCTTTGTGGTTTTGGCACTTTCAATCCCATGACCTGGAAAATGTCCTATATCCCTTTCATCCAAGTAAAAGGTAGAGGGCTTTTCAATATCATGAAAGAGTGCTGCCAGCCGATGTGCCTGGTCTTTTTTGCTATAGGTCACCACCTTGGCTGTATGAGTCCATACATCATAGCAGTGATAGGGTGTTTGTTGCTCAAAGTCCACCATGGGTAAAATTTCTGGCAAAAACACTCCCAGAATCTCATAGTATTTAATAAGAACATCTTCTGCATAGTCTCCCATAAGAAGAAGGTTAAGTTCTTTTTTAAGTCGCTGGGGGCTTACTTCCTTTAAAAGATGCTTTAGTTCAAATAAAGCGTCCTTTGATTTTTTATCCAGGGAAAAACCTAGGCTGGCCAAAAACCTCAGTCCCCGCATCATCCGCAGGGCATCTTCATTAAAGCGGTCTTTTGGAGGGCCTACAGTTCGAAGAATCTGCTTATCTAGATCCTCCTGTCCTCCCACAAAGTCGAGAAGGCCTTCTTTGGGATGATAGGCTAGGGCGTTGATGGTAAAATCTCGTCGCTGGACATCCTCCTCGATACTAGTAGAAAAACGCACGCTTTTGGGACGCCTATGCTTTTCATATTCACCCTCAGTTCGAAAGGTGGTTATCTCAAGGGGGAATTTTTTATAGATAAGGGTAAGCGTACCATGCTTAAGACCTATGGGATAGATGGTGTGGTCGCTAAAGAGCTCCATCACCTCATCGGGATGGGCAGAAGTGGCCAAATCTATATCACTGATGGCTTTACCAAGAAGACTGTCTCTTAGTGAGCCCCCAACAAAATACGCCTTATGGCCAGCAAAATTTAGTTTTTCTAAGACTTCAATACTTTCAGAAGGAAAATTCATACTCACCTCCCTACTAGTATAACAAAGCCTAAGAAGATAATGAAGAAGGAAAAAAACTAGCGAAATAAGAAAATCATGATAGAATACATTAAGCAGCTATATAATGCTTTTTTATTACCTTATCAAGCCAGCTTTAGGAGGAATTGTGAAAAGCTATCATTATGTGAAAGATAAAAGCCCATCGAAGGCTAGACAAAATTGGGACCAGTATTTTATGAATTTAGCTCGCCTGGCAGCAGCACGTAGCACCTGTGATAGGGCTCATGTAGGTGCTATAGTTGTCAATAAAGAACATAGAATTGTTGCAACAGGGTATAATGGAAGCGTAGGCAGAAAGACCCCCCATTGCTCAGAGGTTGGTCATGCCATTCGAGATGATCATTGCATTGCCACGCAACATGCGGAACTCAACTGCATTAGCTACTGTGCAAAAGAAGGGATCTCTATGGATGGTTGTAGGATTTATGTTACGCACTTTCCCTGCCTAAATTGCACCAAGGCCCTGATTCAATCAGGAATTACCAGTATTTATTATGAAGAAGCCTATCGGGTGGATGATTTTGCCATCCATTTACTAGATACCAATGAAATTATCTACAAACAAATCAAGGGGTAAAACCTTTTACTATTTGCAAGGGGGAAAACATCCTTTTTTGGATGAAAGAGTAAGTAAGACCAATTAAGGGTATAAAAGATAAGCAGCTTAAAACCTGTAGGATAAGTCTAAGAGCAAGGAGGAAATCTATGATCTTAACAACAACCAATAGTGTTGAGGGAAAAATAATTACCCTTTATCATGGCATAGTTTTTGGAGAGGTTATTGTTGGAATCAACTTTATCAAAGACATAGGCGCAGGTTTAAGAGATATATTCGGGGGCCGGAGTGGGGGCTATGAAAGAGAACTGATTCAAGCCCGAGAAAATGCCTTGGAAGAGCTAGCAGAAAGAGCAAGGGCACTAGGTGCTGATGCTGTTGTTGGAATAGATATGGATTATGAGGTTCTAGGCCAGGCTAATGGTATGCTAATGGTAACAGCATCTGGAACAGCTGTGGGCTTGGAATAAAAAAATGTATAACTCACCTTATCAGAAAAAGCAAAGGAACTAGGGCAAAAAGTCTTAGCCATAGCATGGTGCTAGGGATTTGATTTCTTTGTTTGCTAGACAAGAGCTTCTGATTCTTGGTGTTTTAAATTAAAAGAAATAAAAAGAGTTAAGTAGTATTTAACTATTTACCTATAGGAGGTAATGATGAAAAGAACAATCTTGATAGTATTTGCACTTTTGCTTTTGCCCCTTCAAGTATTTGCTGTAGCAAATTGGCAAGAGCAAACCTTTGTTTATGGTGGTGGCCTTAGCCAGGAGCAAATAAAGCAAACATCTCAACTTCTTGGAATTAAAGAAGGAGAGGCTGTATTGGAAAGTCCAATTTATGGAGAGGACTTAGAAAGTTATATAGGCGGAGAGCCTACCCTAACAAAAGATATGATTTCTTCAGCCCTTGTTATAAAAAAAGAAAAGGGTAGTGGGGTTAATGTAGAAATCAAAACACCAGAAAACATAAGTCTAGTAAGCAAGGAGCAGTACGAAGGAGCGGCTGTTACAGCCGGCATAGGTGATGTAACAATCTTTATTGCCTCCCCCTTTGGCGTAACCGGGGAAAGTGCACTAGCAGGTGTCTATAAGGCCTTTGAGCTTAATGGAGAAGACCTTAGTCGCGGAGCCATGGTGCTTGCCCAGGAAGAAATCGAAGTTGTTACGGGAATAAGTGAAGACATTAAAGACGAAGAAGACTTTGATAAGGCAAAACTTGCTCAAGCCATGGTAGAAATAAAAGAAGAGATCATTGCTGCTATTGAAAAAGAAGGCAGTATTACCAGAGAAGAAATTCGAAGGATTATTGAAGATATTTTAGATCGACTTGATTTATCCAATCTTGTTTCTTCTGTTCACATTGATAGCCTGGTTAACTTTTTTGTCCACTTCTCAGAAACAGAAGGGCTTGATTTTTCTCAAATGAAGGAACAATTAAAGGGACTAGGAGAAGAACTAGCACCCAGGGTCAAGGAACTATTAAAAGAAGCAGAAGATTCAGGTCTCTTGGACCGAATCGCAATATTTTTTAAAGAGCTTCTAGAAAAGATAATGTCATTTTTAGACGAATAAAAAAGTTTACCTTAAATAGACAAAGGGAAGTCTCCTAATGGGAAAGACCATCAAAATAAGAGGAAGTGCTAGAAGCAGTGGTCTAGCCCAAACTAGAAAATCAAAAAGATATCTTTTGCAAGAACTTGTTCGTTTAGCAAGAGAAAAAAAGCGGCTTTAAGGGCCGCTTTTTTCGAGGGTATATATATCACTACGCCGATTAGGCAAGGTATAGAGTTGACTTGCTATTTTTTTAGGAAGATCAAGATCAATTTCACAAAGAAGAACGCCCTCACTATCTGAGGCCTGGGCAATGATATTTCCCCAAGGATCAATAACCATACTTCTGCCATAGGCAGTGAATTTGGGTTTTTTTCCTATTTGGGCTGCAGCGACAAGATAGCAACTATTTTCAATGGCTCTTGTACGTAGCAGGGACTCCCAGTGGTCTTTTCCTGTCTCTAGGGTAAAATTAGCCGGGGTGAAAAATATCTCTGCTCCATCCAGGGCCATAAGGCGAAAGAGCTCCCCAAAACGTATATCATAACAAATAGCAAGCCCCCATTTTCCAAAATCGGTATTGAGGGTAACTATTTTTTCCCCTGGACTTATTGAATCAGATTCCTTTACCGAAGGCCCCTTGTCTATATGAACATCAAACAAATGCAGTTTTCTATAGCGGGCTACAAGTTCTCCCCTGGGGTTGATAACCATAGTAGTATTAAAGGGTTTTAAAGGGTCCTTGGGGTTTTCTTCATAAATGCTCCCACCATGGATCCACAGATTGTACTCCTTGGCCTTTTTACTCAAAAGCTGGAAGCTTTCTCCCCCGGGGATCCTTTCGATATTATCTTTAGTCTTTTTACCAAGATAAGAAACCATTTCTGCCGTAGAAATAATGTGGGCTTTTTTCTTAGCCGCTTCATTTATTAATTCTTCTAGCTTTTCTAGGTTTTTTTCTTTATTATCTTGGGTGTCAATCTGAATGATAGCAAGATTAAATTTCAAAAGCTTTTCCTTTCCTGCTAAAAAGAGAAGGACCTGCCTTTTCTTTTTATTTTCTTAGTGCTCTATAGCCTCCATATACTGGTTTAATATCTGTAATAGTGACAAAGGCAGGGGTTTGTTCAAGAATTTGCCTAACTTGGTTTACTGATTTTCGAGATAGGATAATAATTAAAATGTTTCGTTTCTCATCCTTACCCTCTCCTTCAACAACAGTCACACCAAAGCCTGCTTTACGAATTTGTTGTACAACTTCCTTGGTCTGGTTTTGGGGTAGGATAACTTCGATCTTTGTGCTTCCTAGCCCTATCCACTCTTCTACTGTAATACCCATAAAATTCCCTAAAGAATAACCAATGGCATAGGCCAAGATCTTCCAAGGGTCACTTTGTATATCAGTGAGCACGGTGGATATAACAAGAACCCAGATGATGATTTCGAAGAAGCCTACAATCGAACCAGAAAGTCGTTGACCCTTGGTAACGAGTTTAATTCGAAGGGTTGATAGTGAGACTTCAAAGGTTTTGACAAGTATGATAATCAGATAAACCATACACAATACTCCATTCTATAAAAAGAATTTTTCCAGGTAACCGGCAATAAAGACCACGAGAATAATAAGGGGAAGAATCCACTTAACATAGAAGAAGGCAGCTCTTGGAAACTTAACACCGCTTCCAGTATTTGCTTCACTAAGGAAGTTTTCCCAGCCCCATCCTCGACTTCTTGTGCAAAAGAGCACATAGATAAGGCCACCGATGGGTAGAATGTTATTACTTACAATAAAATCCTCAAGGTCTAGTATTATGGTACCCGGTCCAAGGGGAGCAAAACTCTCCCATACATTAAATCCAAGTATAGTAGGAAGAGACAAGAGGATAAGTAGGGGGGCATTAAAAAGAAAAGCCTTTTTTCTACTCCAGTTCCAAAGATCCATTGCAAAAGCCACGATATTTTCAAGTACAGCTAAGACCGTACTAAAGGCAGCAAAACTCATAAAAAGAAAGAAGAAACTTCCAAAAAAGCGGCCCCCGCTCATATTAACAAATACATTGGGAAGAGTTACAAAAATTAGACCAGGTCCCTGGCCTACTTCTATCCCAAAGGCTGAGGTAGCGGGAAAAATAATCATCCCTGCCATAAGGGCAACAAAGGTATCCAGTGTAATAATTGAAATTGCTTCTCCTGTGAGGCTTCTTTCTTTACCGATATAACTACCAAATATGGCAATGCTGCCCATTCCTATGCTTAAGGTAAAGAAGGCTTGGCCCATAGCGGCATAAATAACTTCCCAAAGGCCGGCTTCTCTAATGCTAGATAGATCAGGTTTAAGATAAAAGAGCAGGCCTTCTTTGGCACCAGGAAGGGTCACTGAGCGCAGGACAAGACCAATCATAATAAGAAGAAGCATAATCATCATAGATTTGGTGTAGCGCTCAAGGCCTTTATTTAGACCAAGAGAAACAATAAATAAACCACCGACAATAGTGACAACCAACCAGAAAATCATATATGTAGGATTTGCTACCATCTCTCCAAAAACATTGGCGACGCCATCTGGATTGAGGCCCTTAAATTCCCAGGTAACCATTTTGTAAAAATAAGCAAACATCCACCCGCAGATGGTGGTATAAAACATCATTAGTAGATAGTTACCAGCAATGGCTAGATAACGGAAGTTATGCCACTTGCTTCCTGCTGGCTCTAGAGCATCAAAGGATGAAGCGGCACTTTTTTGCGATCCTCTTCCTACGGCCAGCTCCATAGTCATAATAGGAAGACCAAGAAGCACTAAAAAGACAAGATATATTAGGACAAAGGCGCCCCCACCATAGCGCCCAACAATATAGGGAAAGCGCCACACATTGCCTAGTCCAATCGCGCAAGCTGCACAAATAAGTATAAATCCTAGTCTGGATGAAAAACGTTCTCTTTTCATAATAACCTCCTTGAATAATAATCCTCATTATCCCTTAAGTTCCTGTATAAATCAAGGGGAATATTCGTTATTTTATGCGAATCTTTCTGGGTTTGTATTATTTTAAGCGGAGGTGGATTGTTATTTGACTTCTTTATAGAGATGGATGCCATTCATTTGCATATTGTAGAGGCTAAAAAGATTCATAAGGCCCCTATGGTGATGGGTTTCTTTTAAATCAAAGGTATCGACTCCTGGGACAAGGACATGGAGATTCTTATCTATATTGTGTTCGTTAAAGTAACTACGCAGGCTTAATGTCGCTTGAAGAATACAGATATCTGTTACAAGCCCTACAAAGACAAAATCATTTATCTGAGGATTGTCCTTAAGAAACTTTTGAAAGGGGGCTGCGTGGAAAAGATTGGTACTGTTTTTTGTGATAATGAGTTCATTTTCACAATAAGGTACTAACTCTTTTACTATCTTGTCTTCGCCGCTATCTTCTACACAATGGGCAGGATAAGCATTAAATTCAGCGGCGTCTTTATTGTGCCTATCAATAACAAATATTTTTTTATAGTCCCTTAAGCTTTCATTGAGACCAGTAACAAAGGGTAAAATCCCTGCGGAGTCCTTTGAGTGAAGAGCACCAAAGTTTAAAAATCCTTCTATAATGTCCACATGGATAATAACAGTGTTTTCCTTTTTTAGCCTCCTTAAATCTAAAGCTCCCAGCTTATCAAGGTCTTTTTTTATGCCTTCTAAAGACTCGCTTGCTCCTTTAAGATTAAATTTCATATCTTACCTCCTTAATTAATCTTATTGTAGCAGTTAAGAGGTCAAATGGGTAGTTTCTATTTATGTCAAACTGGCTTGTTACCATGCTTTTGTGGACGCTGATAGATTATCATGGTACTATAAAAACACATAGAAATAGGGAAAAATGTTCTCTATTAGGGGGAGGGCCCATGGGCAGAATTTATTCGATTTCCATAAGTAAAAAAAAGCAGACCCTTAAAAAACCTCTTGAGCAGGTAGTGGTAGATAGCTTGGGGATTGTGGGCGATGGACATGCGGGTCCTGGCAACCGACAAATAACACTAATGAACTACCAGGATTTTTTAGAGCTGCAAAGGGATAAAAAACTAACTTTAAGACCAGGAGATATGGCGGAAAATGTAATCATAGAGGGGCTAGATTTTTCCCTATGTAGCCCCGGAAAGAGGATTGGCCTGGGGCCAGAAGTTATTGTTGAAATAAGGCAGATAGGCAAGGAAGACCATCCCAGTGTAGTGAGTAAAAAATTTGGTGCCAGCATCCTTCCAGATAAGGGACTATTTTGCAAGGTGATTCAAACAGGCATAATGAAAGTGGGAGATCAAGTTGAGATTATTAAAGGTTAAATCCCTTGATGAGGGAAGAAAGCTCTTAGTGGAGCTAATGGAAAGTTTAAATTTCAAAAAAGAAAAAGAGGTATCTTTAGAGGAAGCCTTGGGATATATCCTAGCCGAGGACCTTCTTGCACAAGAAGATATCCCGGCCTTCAATAGAAGTACTGTTGATGGCTTTGCTCTAAAAAGCAGCACCACTATGGGCGCTGGTGATGGACTTCCCACCATGTTAAAAATTGTGGAAGATGTGGCTATGGGTCAAGTACCTAAAAAAAGCATTAAGCCAGGACAAGCCTCCAAGGTGATGACAGGTGGCATGCTACCTAGGGGAGCCGACGCCATGATTATGGTAGAGGAAACCGAGACTATGGGAGGGGACCTTCTGGCGGTATATAAACCTGCCAGAGCTTATGATCATGTGGTAGAAATAGGCGATGACTGCAAGAAGGGGGATATTGTTTTTTCTAAAGGAAAAAAAATCACTCCCAAGGTAATTGCTTCTTGTGCCAGCCTTGGTTATGCCAACCTTAAGGTTTTTGTTCCTCTTACCGTTCGTATAGTTTCAACAGGAGATGAACTAGTTGCTCCGGGAGAAAAAGTAGCTCCTGGGATGACAAGGGACGTCAATAGTTACGCTCTAGAGGGCCTGTGTAAAAACCTAGGGTTTGAGGTTTTAGGAAAAACCCACGCGAGGGATGAGAAAGAAGAAATAGAAAAAACCTTAAGGCAAGAAGCAGATATTTTCCTTATTAGCGGCAGTAGTTCCCAGGGGGATAAGGACTATCTTGCGGAAATTGTAAGTAAATTTACTCCGGGACTTATTTTCCACGGCCTAAGTCTTAAGCCAGGCAAACCCACTATTTTAGCTAGCAATGGAAAGAGTGTCTTTTTAGGCCTGCCGGGACATCCAGTGAGTTCTTATATTGTTTTTAAAGCACTATTAGAAGAAAGCCTGAGAGATTTTTATGGTCTAGAGGAGGCTCTTTATACCCAGGCCTACCTGGCCCACAACATGGCTACCACCCCAGGAAGGACAACCTATCAACCAGTAAGACTTGAGCGAGAAGAGGAAGGCTTATGGGCCCATCCTATCTTCGGAGCATCAGGAAATCTATCAGTTTTAGCTGGAGCCGATGGCTATTTTATTTTAGAAGACAAAGAGGAAGGAGCGGTAAGAAAAGACCTAGTTAAGGTCTATTTCTTAGATTAAAATGAGAAATGTTTATTTA
>DASRNA010000115.1:0-5705 GCA_035647655.1 Clostridia bacterium
TCCATGTTCTGCGGCCTTCTGTTTAAGGACGTCCATAAGGATCATGTTTTGATCGATGGATAGGCTGGCGATTTCCTGGTGGCTTACGATTTCAAACTGGGCCGGTGCTGATTCATTGTGTTCACACTGGGCAAAGATGCCCAGGCGCCACAAATCAAGATTCACATCCTGCATAAACTCGCTAACCTTTGTGGGGATACTGCCTAGGTAGTGATCCTCAAACTCTTGGCCCTTGGGCGGGGGAGCTCCGATAAGGGTTCTTCCCGTGTAGAAAAGATCAGGTCTTTGCAGATAGTGCTCTTTTCTCACCAAAAAATACTCCTGCTCAAGGCCAATCATGGGCTTGACCCCCTTGATTTCCTTTCCCCCCAGCAGGTGAAGGAGTTCTGTAGCCCTTTGATTAAAGGTATCTACTGCCCGAAGAAGAGGGCTTTTTAGATCCAGCTGATCTCCCCGGTAGGAGACAAAAATGCTGGGGATATAAAGGACGTGGCCCCTTACAAAGGCGAAGGAGCTGATATCCCAGTAGGTGAAGCCCCGGGCTTCAAAGGTAGCCCTAAGGCCTCCTGTGGGAAAGCTACTGCCATCGGTTTCTCCCTTAATAAGAGAGCTACCGGAAAAGTGAAGTAGGGGTAGCTCTTCCTCCTTTGTGATAAAGGTGTTGTGTTTTTCTGCGCTGAGTCCCGTCAGGGGAATAAACCAATGGGTATAGTGGGTGGCATCCTTTTCCAGAGCCCACTCCTTCATGGCATGGGCCATGGCATCGGCGGTTTCCCTGTCCATAACGGTTTCCCTGTAGAGGGCTGTCTTCCATTTTTTATAAATAGGGCTTGGCAGCCTTTTTTTCATTTCCTGACGATTGAACTGTAGATTTCCAAATTGTTTTAACATGGCAACCTCCCTTTTTAAGAGTCTACCAGTAAATAGGGATAATAAAAAGCCCCTAATAAAAAATAGGGGCCCTTTGGCTCAAATACCCAGGCTTATTTGATAAAGGTTGTTAGACTTCCCAGGTGCTCGATCTCACAGCGGACCCGGTCTCCACTTTTTAAGTAAGTGGGAGGCTTCATGCCGGCCCCAACCCCTGAAGGGGTTCCGGTAAAGATAAGATCTCCCGGGTAAAGGGTCAGGCCCTGGGAAAGTTCGCTAACAAGGGTGGGTATATCAAAGAGCAGATCATCCGTACTTCCCCTTTGGCGAAGCTCATCATTGACAAAAAGCCTAAGCTCTAGTTTTGGGGGAAAGGCCAGCTCATCACGGCTGATTACCTTAGAAGAAAGGGCGGTAAAGCCATCAAGGCTTTTTCCCTTTAGCCACTGCTGATGACTTGTTTGTAGGTCTCTGGCTGTAAAGTCATTGCCAATTAGGTAGCCAAAGATGACCTCTTCTACCTGCTCTTTTGATAGGTTTTTACATTTTTTCCCAATGACCAGGACAAGTTCCACTTCATAATCAAGACTTTTAGTGTGGTCCTGCCAGCTAGTAAGAGAAGCTCCATCTTGGCTAATTTCTTTACTGGCCTTCATAAAAAAGATGGGAGCCCCAGGAGTGGTATCATCTACTCCATCAAGCTCGGAAAGCTCTCTTATATGGTCTAGGTAGTTTTTACCCAGGCAAAAAACCCGGCCTACTTCTTCTAGGGGTAAAAGAAGCTCCACCTGATTTAGGGGTATTTTTTCTCCCTGGGGGATAGGGGGTTCTGCTTCAAGATAATCAAGCAGGTCCATGGCCCCTATAGGAAGGATCTCTTCTTTTATTATTTCTCCCAGGCGGCAACTTTTCCCATCGAAAAATCTGGCCAAGATCATTTTGTGATACCCAGATAATTGGCAAGATTTGCCTTTTTATCTATCATAGGAACAAAGAGTTCCTCTTTAGAGGTAATTAGGCTGGTGACTCCAGGTCCATGGCCTGTTTGTACGCAGTTGGAGTGGACGATAACTCCTAGGGTGGCACTGCCCTTTAGGTACTGGCGGCCATACCTAGTATCACAATCTTCAAGAAGAACCAGGTCTCCAAAACAAAGGTCATTTAGGCCCAGGTCTTCTAGGGCTTTTTTGTCTCCTGTCATAATATCGTAGTCTCCTGTATAGGCGCTGGAGGCTCCAATGCCACTTCCCATAAGATGGGCTGGAATAACAGCCTTGACAGGGACATAGAGTTTGCCGTCTTTTTCCTCTAGGCCCAGTTTTTCAAGTAGGCTTGGAGCAAGGTTCATACAATGAGCCTGGGGATAATCGGTAAGTTCTAGGCCCTGGCCCAGGGCCCGAATGCGGATTTTGTCTTCTAGGGCCATCTTGTTTAGGTCTTCTTTTTTAAAGTAACAGATGGTGTGGTCAATGCCACCATGCATGCCGGTGACAAAGCCCTTGGCCCCCTTGGCGTCGCCGGAAATGACTTCTACGGGATTGCCAACACAGGCAAAGAGCATAAGGGCGTCGTTTTCTGTTTTTTCTGCTATTTTTAGGCTGACTCCTGGTTCTACATGGTCTCCCATAAGATCCATACAGGGGTCTCCGATTTGAAAGTTATATACTATGCCTCCTACAGAGGGTAGCAGGACATTTTTTCCCTCGGGTGTGCCTTGATAGGTCCTGATCATAGTGGGAGCATGGATGGGGGCTTGCAGACAAAATTCTACCAGTTGATTTTGATTGGTTTTCATTATAATCCTTTCTAGCTAGTGGCCCGGTCAAAGAAAATACTTTTACCGGTAAAACTTAGGGGAATGGCGATGGCTATAGTGGCAGGATTTTCAAAGTAATCCAGATTTAAGGCAGCCTTTCCTGCACTCATCATAATGCGGCTATCCACGCCCAGGGTTTGGCCTAGGGAAACAGCGCTTCCTAGGGCTACACCAAGATCTAGCAGGGGAAAGACGCAGCGTCCGCCTTCTTTTTTCTTTTCTGTACAATCCTCGTAGCCACATAGACCGCAGCAGGGAATGTTTCTAGCTTCATCAAAGGCGCCAATAAGCAGCAACATTTGGGCCTTTTCTAGGTTTTTTGCATCGCGAATAAAAAAGGGTACATCATGCTCGCGGCCTAGTTTTTCCATTTCTTCCACCAGGGCCGGGAAGTCTTCTTTTTCAAGAAGTATGTATTCTAAATGGTCTACCCCCTTGGTCTTTGGGGCTGTTTTTGCCCTAGCCAGCATGGATAGGCCAGCTTGGTCCAGAGCTTTTTTAATAATAAGGTCTTCTCGTATCATTTTTTCCTCCTAAAATTCAATACCAACTCGGGCCTCTAGGCCCTTTTGATAGTAGTGTTTTATTTCTCGCATTTCGGTTACAAGATCGGCCATCTGCATTATTTTTAGGGGGGCGTAGCGCCCCGTGCAAATGACTTCAGTGGTTTTTCTTTCTTCTAGGACAGGGATTACTTCTGCCTCTTCTATTAGGCCAAAGTAGAGGGCCATAAAGATTTCATCTAGAATTAAGAGGTCATACTTCTGCTCCAAGAGGTAGGCTCTTGCTTTTGCCAGGGCCTCCTGGGCTAGTAGCCTGTCTTTTTTGTCGGGTTTTTTATCAATAAAACAATCCCTGCCTAGAATCTGGTAGCTAAAGCCCTCAAGGCCATCTAGGACCTTGCACTCGCTATAGGGGATTCCCTTAATAAACTGGATCATATGAACTTTTTTTCCTGCTCCTAGGGCCCTTAGGCCCAGGCCCAGGGCAGCGGTTGTTTTTCCCTTGCCTTCTCCTGTATAGATATGAAGGTACATTTATCCTCCTATACGCAGGTCTGGTCCGTAGAATTCTGGACTATAGCAGTTTTGCATTAGGCGGGTGAAAAAGGCGTCCCCATAGTCTTTTCTTATATCCTTGAGCTTAAGATTGGTGCTAATAAGGGTGCTTTTTCCCGCACTATAGCGTAGGTTGATTAAATGAAAGAGTTCTTTTTTTGAAAAGTCCGTTCTTGTTTCCTTGCCTAGGTCATCTAGGATCAGCATATCGCAGTCATAGATCATGGACTTAAGATCGGCATTGTCTTCATTGTAGCGCCAGCTTAGGTCTCTTAGTTTGTCTATTAGGGCAGGGGCGGTCTGGTAGATTACCAGATGGCCCTCTTCTATTAGCTCCACTGCCAGGGCGGCAGCTAGAAAGGTTTTTCCCTGGCTAACATCCCCCGCAAAGAGGATGTTAAGGCCCTCTTCTCTTTTAAAGTTCTTTACAAATTTTTGTAGGGACTCAACAATAGAGAGGATGTTGTCACGCTGGGAGTGTTTTTCCTTTTTCTTTTCATGGCTATAGATGGAAAAGTCCATTTGACTTAAAGAGGGCTGGCTGGGGCCTCTTTCGTATTCTGAGCGAAAGATTTCCCTGGCCAGACTTTGCTTCATACAAAGGCACATGCCCTTATCAGTGGTGCCTGTATCCCTACAAAGCGCGCAGCTGTATCTGGGCTCTCTGGGGTCATTTTTATAGCCCTTTTCTTTTAAAAAGTTATCTTTTTCCTGCTTAAAGTTTTTTTCTAGTTCTTCTAGCAGGGGGAGGATTTCCTCCTGCCCTCCTGGCTGGTCCATAAGGCCCCTTAGAAGTTCTAGGTTCATTTTATTATAATTGTTTTCCATTTGTTTTAGCTCAGGATGGTTCAGATAAAGTAGGCGGGCTGCGCGGTCTTGGCGCAGGCTCTCTTTATTTTGTTTATCTTCATAGTCGGCCCTTAGCCGGCGGCGAAGTTCGCGAAGGTTCATAGTTTTCTCCCTAGCTTACGCAGGTCTTTTTCCTCATGTTCATGGGTAGGGGTTCCATCTTTTTCTGTATAAAGGCGCTTAAAGATGGCGTGAAGATAATTCATATTGGGATTTTGTTTGGAGCGGGTAATTCTAGCAATCTCTGATACAATGGTTTCTAGGCTGAACTTATATTCATCAAGCCAGCTATCGATCACCTGCTTTTCTCCTAGATTAGGAGAACGATAGGGTTGGCCCAGGGCCTTGAGGATTTCCTTATACTGGTAGCTTCTAAAATTGGCCCTTTCTTTTAGCTTATCTACTTCTTCTGGGGTTTTTATCTTATGTTCTGCCCAGTAGCTAAGAAGTTTCATGGCTTCCCGGTTGCGGTATTTTTTCTTTTTGGCTTCCTCGTAGGCCTTAAGAACCAGGGTCCGGTCTATTTCCTTGCCCTGGAGAAACTCTCCCAGGCTTTGGCACTCCATCTCACTTAGGGGCAGGGCAAGTTGGCTGCTAATCTCATTAAAGAGTTCCTGGTGCCAAAGGGAGTAATCTAGGCTGGTGGCCGTGGTTTTGTTTTCAAAGTTACTTTGAAGATAAATATCCCGCAGGGAGTGATAGACAACATCAAAAGAGTCTCCCTTTTCATGGACCAGGGTAACCAGGCCTTGTTTTTGCCAGTAGCGATAGGCTTCTGCTACCTGGCGGTATTCTATTTCTAAGAGCTTGGCTAGACTGGCTAGATTGGCTTCTTTTTTTTCTTGGGCAAAACGAAGGCCAAGTAGATAGACCTTAAGTTCAATCAGCCCACAATAGGGCATAAATTCGTCAATAAATAGGTGTTCTATGCTAGTTACGCCAAAGTCGAAACTAGTTGGTTTTAGCTCAATATTCATGCTACTACCTCCTTTGTCATTATACTGATAAAAGCAGGGGGTGGCAAGTAAAGCCCAGGGGACTTTTTATGCTGGTTTTTAACTTATAGATAAAAAGGATTGACGAATTGTATATACAGGGATATACTATAAATA
>DASRNA010000116.1:0-2208 GCA_035647655.1 Clostridia bacterium
CTATGATAAGTCTTTCTAGCCAAGGTGGTTTTATAGACACCTCTCTTTGCTGAGTTTGCCTTGCGACAGGGCTAGAAAAACACCTTGTTTTATTATGAAGAAATTAAGTGAACTTACAATAAAGGCCTAGAAATATGATAAGATAGAGGCAGAAAGACTTATACTACATATTTGAAAAAACTAAGTATAGAAGGCAATATTCCGCTGGAGTTTTTACGAGGTCTTAGGCAAAATCATTAAACTCCCAGGGGGGCCAATCTATAGCAAAGGTAACCACCTTATATGACTATTACTTGTATGAGAAGAACTCATCCCGGACTAGGGCAAAAGAGGCAAAGAAGAAGGCGCGTATTGGTAAAGAAAAACAGGACTTTAGTAAAACTACATAGAAAAGCATCTTTATATTAGATGGGAGGCCTAAATGATGGATAGGGACCTGGGTATTAACTTGGCAAGAGTTACTGAAGCTGCAGCACTCGCAAGTGCAAAATATCTTGGAAAAGGCAAGGCGGAAAAAGCAGATGAAGTCGCTGTTGAACAAATGAGAATCATGTTTGACATATTAAATATAAACGGCGAGGTAGTAATAGGGGAGGGAGAAATCGACGAAGCTCCCATGTTATACATTGGAGAAAAAGTAGGCGATGGATCTTATAGTCAAGTTGATATAGCGGTAGATCCTGTTGATGGAACCACATCTCTAGCAAATGGTATGGATAATGCTATTTCTGTTATTGCAGTTGCACCAAGGGGATGTTTATTAAACGCTCCCGATGTCTATATGAATAAAATCGCATGCGGTCCTAGGGCGAGGGGAGCTATAAACCTATCTGCTAGTGCAACTGAAAACATAAAAAAGGTAGCCCAGAGATTAAATAAGGATGTTTCTGATATAACGGTATCTGTTTTAAAAAGAGAAAGACATGATGAGCTGATTAAAGAGATCAGAGCCACAGGGGCTAGGATTAGAATGGTTACCGACGGGGATATTTTTACTGCCATTGCCACTGGCTTTAGTGCAGGTAAAATAGATTTAATGATGGGAATTGGAGGAGCTCCTGAGGGGGTTCTTGCAGCAGCAGCCCTAAAGTGTTTAGATGGAGATTTTCAGGGACAATTCACTCCTTTAAACCCTGCTCAAAAAAAGAGATGTGATTTACTAAATGTAGACTTAGACAAAATCTATACCTTGGATGATTTAGTTAAGGGAAATCAAGTTTTGTTTGCAGCCACAGGAATTTCGTCTGGAGACTTTTTACAGGGAGTTGAGTTCCTGGAGGGCAATACAGCCACAACCGAAAGTTTAGTCCTAAGAAAACCAAGTGGCACTACAAGATTTATAAAGAGTATTCATAAACTCGATCAAAAGCTAAGTGATGTAGATCCCAAGTACTTAAAAAGAGGCTAGGCCTCTTTTTTTGTTTTTTTTCTTTAGTCAGAGAAATCTTTTTTCTTGTGATTGAGTTTATCCTCCTTGTCAACTAGGCCTGGATATGGCCCTTTATCTTTGGTTTCAGACCAAGGATATTTTTTAATCTCAATGTTTATTAGAGGAGATGTTCTTCTTTCCATTTTGGATGAAAGGGCTCAAGTTCACGCAGGCCCCCTTCTCATATGATAATCTTTAGAAAACACAGGAGTCACATCAAAACTGCCCATGCAAAAAGAGCTACTCGATGGCTGGGTATCTACAAGATTGGTGGGAGAAGGCGCCCTTTGGCTTTTTAAGTAGCAAAAATTGTAAGCTTAAACTCGTCTACAGTCATCAAAGCGACTCTTAAATCCACTAGTTCTCTTGTGGCTCTTGTACTTATCTACCTACTTTATGCTGTTTTTATGATTTTATTAATACTTTTCTTAGATAAACTGTAAATTGTCTTCCTAGCGACTCTTAAATCAAATTCCAAATGGCTTGTTTTTTTAACAAAAAGAAGATCGAATCAGATTATATATCCTAAGTGTGTTTGCTTATGAAAGAATGTGTGGTTAAAAAGGCCGTATGACTGTTTAACTTAATAAAAAAAGAGTCCCAAGCTACAGATTTTAGCCTAGTTAAGCCTTATTGAGAAAAAACCCCACCATAAGGGGGGGGGTGTTTGATTTTTAACCCACATACAGAGAAGGCGGAAGTTAAGTAATTGCAAGGGTTGCATAAAAATCACTGTGATATAATGGACGCGAGAACATAGGTAAATAGCAGTAATACAT
>DASRNA010000117.1:0-15093 GCA_035647655.1 Clostridia bacterium
TAACTTCTAGATGAGAATGGTATTTTATGACTTTTTTTATGTTGCCAAGGGATGCCTACTATGATAACATTAATCTGTTATGGGAGGAGGTATTTATGAGTACACCAACACTGATTTTTACAATCATATTTTTAATAGCTAGTCTTGTTCTTATTGTCAGCGTTTTAATGCAGTCAGGCAAGTCGTCGGGATTAAGCGGATCCATTGGTGGCGGCGCCGAGCAGCTTTTTGGCAAACAAAAGGGGCGCTCTATGGATGCTATGTTTGAGAAAATGACTTCAGCTGCAGCCGTAGTTTTTATGATAAGTGCTATAGTTCTTTTGATATTACAAAAGTATAATTAATTGAGAGGTAAAAAATGATGGATTTTCTGCCAATTATTACTGGGGTGATTGCCTTGGCATTTACCTACTATTTGATCGTGACGAAAATTAATCCTGTAAGTCCAGGAAATGACAAGATGATTGAGATAGCAGGACATATTCAAGATGGAGCCATGGCTTTTATTAAGCGTGAATATACCTATATTGCTGTGTTTTCTATAATCTTAATGCTTCTTTTAGCTATAGGTTTGAATATAGCTACCGCAGTAGCCTTTGTTATTGGTACTGTGCTTTCTGCTCTTGCTGGCTTTATTGGAATGCGAATTTCTACCCGTGCTAATGTGCGTACTGCTTCTGCGGCAATGAGTGATGGGATGAACCGCGCTCTAGATGTTGCCTTTGGTGGTGGTGCTGTTATGGGTATGAGTGTTGTAGGCCTAGGTTTTCTAGGACTTGGTCTTGTTTTACTTATTTATCCTGGTCGATATGATATCGTTACAGGATATAGCTTAGGTGCTTCTTCTATTGCTTTATTTGCTCGAGTTGGTGGTGGTATTTATACAAAAGCCGCTGATGTTGGAGCAGACCTTGTAGGTAAAGTCGAAGCTGGTATACCAGAAGATGACCCAAGAAATCCCGCTGTTATTGCTGATAATGTTGGAGACAATGTTGGTGATGTTGCCGGTATGGGTGCTGACCTTTTTGAATCTTATGTTGGTAGTATTATTGCTAGTTTAACCCTAGGGGTTAGTTTAGGCATTGCTGGAGCTGTTGAATTTCCTATTGCTCTTGCTGCTGTTGGTATTTTTGCATCTATTATTGCAACATTTTTTGTTAAAGGAAATGAAAAGAGCGATCCACAAAAAGCACTAACCATGAGTACATATGTTAGTAGTGCTATCGTAGCTGTAGCGGCTCTATTTTTAAGTAATTATTATTTTGGAAGTTTTGATGCATCCTTTGCTATTATGGCTGGTCTTGTTTCAGGTCTTCTAATCGGACAATCAACAGAGTTTTATACATCAGCTGAACATAAACACGTAAAGCAAATTGCTGAGCAATCCCAAACGGGAGCAGCTACAACAATTATCAGTGGTCTTTCTGTGGGTATGCTCTCAACTGTCCTTCCAATTCTTTTTATTAGTGGAGCTATTTTAGTTGCCCACCATTTCCAGGGCCTATATGGCATTGCCCTTGCTGCTCTTGGAATGCTTAGTACCACAGGCATTACAGTTGCTGTGGATGCATACGGTCCTATTGCTGATAATGCCGGAGGTATTGCCGAGATGAGCAATCTTCCCGAGTCAGTACGTGTAATTACAGATAAACTTGACTCGGTTGGAAATACTACAGCAGCAATTGGTAAAGGTTTTGCTATAGGTTCTGCTGCTTTAACGGCTCTAGCACTTTTTGCTTCCTATGCCCAGGCAGTTGGCCTAGAGGGTATTGATATTTTAAATTCTAAAGTAACGGTTGGTCTTTTTATTGGTGGTATGCTGCCCTTTGTTTTCTCTGCTCTAACAATGAATTCAGTTGGAAAAGCTGCCAATCATATGATTGAAGAAGTGCGACGTCAGTTTAAAGAAATTCCTGGTATTATGGAGTATGAAGCAACACCTGATTATGCTCGTTGTGTTGATATTTCAACGGCCTCCGCTCTTAGAGAAATGATTATTCCAGGAGTTATGGCTGTAGTTGCTCCTCTAGTTGTTGGTAAAGTTCTTGGACCAGCGGCTTTAGGTGGACTTCTTGCAGGAGCTCTTGTAACGGGTGTTCTTATGGCTATCTTTATGGCCAATGCCGGCGGTGCTTGGGATAATGCAAAAAAACATATTGAAGAAGGTAACTTTGGTGGAAAGGGCTCAGAAGCCCATAAAGCCAGTGTTGTTGGAGATACTGTAGGTGATCCTTTCAAGGATACATCTGGTCCATCACTTAATATTCTTATTAAGCTGATGACTATTGTGTCTTTAGTATTTGCTTCAATATTCTAGAAAAAGCCCCTTTTGGGGCTTTTTTTATTGACGATAAAGAGATCATAGAGTAGACTTTTTAGTGTTAAGATTGAGCTAAAGATGACTGAGATGAGGTAGGAATGAAATTAATTGTTTTTGCTGGTAGTGCGGAAGCTAGAAGATGGATACATAGTGGCCGGCGACAAAATTATGAGCAATGGATATTTTTAAAAAATGAGTATGGTAGGGATCTTCTTCCAGAAGAAAACGAAAAACTAAAAATTTTCGCGGGAGAGAAAAGCAAAGAAGACATTGAAGCTCTTCTTCCTAGGGACAGTTTGGCTATTATTGATGGACACCATCCTTTTTCCTATGAATTTAGTAAGGAGTTAAAAGAGCTTGCTAGTAATAGGGGAATTGAATACCTACGACTGGTTGAAGAAGAAAAAGCTCCCAGAGGAGTTGTATCTGTAGATAGCTATGAAGAAGCAAGCCGCTATCTTGAAAGATCAAAGGGTAATATTCTTTTAACCATGGGAAGTCAAAGCCCAAAGAGTTTTATGAGCCCAAGGCTTCACCTTCGCATATATGCCCGGATTGAACCAAGCCTAGAAGCACTACAAGAAGCCCTTGAACTTGGTCTTGGATACAAGCAAATTCTGGCACTGCAAGGACCCTTTAGCCAGGAAATGAATTTGGCTATGATTGATCAGTATAAAATTAAAATCATGGTTACGGGAGAAAGCGGCCTACAAGAAGGGGTAGAAGAAAAGGCTATTGCAGCAAGAAAAGCAGGTATCACCCTGCTTGTTATACGCGATCCTATGGAAAAAAGATACTCACTATATGAGATAGAAAAAGAAATAGAGAAACTGGCAAAGATCTATAAAAGACAGGCCAGTAAAAGTTAGTCCTTGCTTTTATCTTTTGTATCTTGAAGATATTTTTGCAACCTAGAAGATAGGAAAAGATCAATCAACACGAAGAAAAAAGCAATAAAAAAATACGTAAGGGCTGATTTTGTTTTTATTAATTCCATGCTCTCAAGAAAAAAGAGCAGTAAAAACAAAAGGATAAGTATGATTATATGAATAAACAAGGAGCGCAAAAATTTTCGCTGCATTAGAATAACCTCCTTAGGTAGATCTCTACTTAGTTTATCATAGATTATGAAAAACTAAATTGTCTTGGGCAAGAAAGGAGATGAAATGTTTCCTAGCTACGAAGAAATGGGAGAAGTTTTGGATTCCTTGGCGGAAGAACTTCCTCAAGTTTTTTTTGAGGGATTAAATTTGGGAGTAGTTCTCTTTGAGGATCTTAAGGTTCATCATCAAGCAGTCAATGAGGACCTTATTATTTTGGGAGAATACCACCGCACTAAATTAGGCAGGCAGATACGGATTTACTATCGCTCTTTTCGCCGTGTTTATGGACACCTTGAATATGAAGAACTTGTTGAGGAGTTAAGAGAAACTCTTCGTCATGAATTTACTCATCATATTCAAGATTTGGCTGGGGATAAAAGCCTTGAAATAGAAGATGGCCTTAAGCTTGCTAAGTGGGAAGAAAGAAGGAAAAAATGAATCTAGAAAGAATGATTGATCTTAGTAATTGTTTTGGTCCAGCGGGCTTTGAAGAAGAAGTCGCTCGACTAATTAAAAAAAGCTATAAGGGAAGTAAAAAGCTTACTAGCGACACACTAAACAATGTATATATAGGCCTAGAGGAGAAAAAAGGGCTCAGGGTACAATTAGATGCTCACCTAGATGAAGTGGGCTTTATGGTCTCTAGGGTCTTTGAAAACGGTATGCTAGGCCTTCATCCCCTTGGAGGATGGGTAGAATATAATTTACCCTCCCAGTCTTTTTTAATTCGCTCTAAAAGTGGCGAATTTATTCCTGGTATTGTGGCATCAAAACCCCCTCATTTTCTAAGTGAAAAAGAAAGAAATACCCATCTGGCCTTAGAAGATATGGTGGTAGATGTTGGAGCTACAAGCGCCAGGGAGATTGCCGGCCTTGGCATAGGCATTGGATCTCCCATGGTGCCCCAAGTGAGCTGCCAAAAGTTTATTGAAAGAGACCTATTACTTGGAAAGGCTTTTGATTGTCGCTTGGGGGTTGCGGCTCTTTTAGATGTTGTGGAAGTTTTGGAAAAAGAAGAAGTTGATCTTGAAATAATTGGGGCTCTTTCCAGCCAAGAAGAAGGAGGGCTCAGAGGGGCCCAGGTTACAGCTAGGCAGGTTGAGGCTGATCTTGCTATTGTCTTTGAAGGTTGCCCAGCAGATGATAGTTTTCTTTCGCCACCCCAATCTCAAACAGGAATTCACAAAGGCCCTATGCTGCGCCATGTTGACCGCGGTATGCTTACCCATCCGGGCTTTCAAAACTTTGCCCTTGAAATCGCAAAAAGCAAAATGATTCCCCACCAAGAAGCTGTACGAAGCGGGGGAAGTACAAATGGTTCTCCCATTCATTTGAGTCATAAGGGAATACCCACTATTGTCCTTGGGATTCCCGTTCGTTATATTCACTCCCACTTTGGATATGCCAGTCTTCGCGATTACCAGGCAACAGTAGAATTAGCCCTTGAGATTATTAGGGGGATAAATAAAGAGGTATATGATTCTTTTAAACCCTTTTAAAGAAAAAAGCCAGTGATGTGTTTACACTGGCTTTCTTACTTACTTAGGGCAATAAACTTACAGGGATTTTTTGAACTTTGCCAGCTAGATAAGCAGTAAAGCTTGCCAGTATATTAGGGCAATAGATCCTGATAAAAACAGGAGTTTAATAGGGGTGATTTTCTTTTTTCGAAGAAGATAAAGGCCCAGTAGAAAGAGTCCTGTTTTATAAAAGTCTATTTGAGATTCTTGCAGCAAGGCTACCTGCATAAG
Source organism: Clostridia bacterium (assembly GCA_035647655.1). GTDB lineage: Bacteria > Bacillota > Clostridia > Peptostreptococcales > Acidaminobacteraceae > DTU036. The sequence continues at coordinate 5,175 of DASRNA010000117.1, forward strand.
ACTAAGGGCAGCAGAAGCAATCAGGGCAACGACTGCCGGGCGTAAACCATAAAGTACTTTTTCTAAGATTCTAACACTGCTTCCCCGCTTGCGCGAAAGGATAAAGGCAAGAAAGGTGACAATAATCATAGAGGGCAGGATAGTAGAAAAGCTTGCTAGTAATGCTCCAGGGATTCCAGCGATTTTAATTCCTGCAAAGGTTGCAGCATTTATGGCGATAGGTCCTGGTGTCATTTCTGCTATGGTAACAATATCATAAAACTCTGTGGCGCTAAGCCACTGATAATTTGTTACCACTTGCTCTTTAATTAGGGGTAGTGCCGCATACCCTCCCCCTACGCTAAACATTCCTATTTGTACAAAGGCTAAAAAAAGTTGTAGATAAATCATGCCTTCCTCCAGATGCCGATAATGGCATAAGAAATAAGGAGGATATATATTGGAAAATGAAAATAGCCTGTTAGGACTAAGGCTAAAATAACTAAGATAAAATCCCATATCTTGCCGTCTTTTGTAAGGGATTTGAAAAGAGTAATAACTAAATCTACGATAATAGCAGCTACAGCAACTTGCATGCCCTTCATTCCTACAGAAATAAAGCTACTTGCAATAAAGCGCTCGTAGAAAAAGGAGATAGCCCCCACAATCAAAATAGGTGGCAATATAGCCCCTAGGATAGCGACTAGACTTCCTGTTAGACCAGCCATACGGTAGCCTAATAAAATCCAGGCATTAACAGTAACCGCTCCCGGAGCGCTTTGAGCAATCGCCGCAATATCCATCATTTCTTCCCGAGGGAGTATGCCTAGGTCTTCCACGAATTCTTTTTCCATCATACTAATCATGACAAAACCGCCACCAAATGTGGTGCAACTAAATCTAAGTGCCGTGAGAAATATTTCTCGTCGGTTCATTGAGTTCATAGGACCTCCTTAAATTAGTATACAATATAAAGCTTTGCTCTTCTATAAGATAAATCCAATTATTTTTGATTTCCAATTGATGGCAGCTGCAAAAGAGTATAAAATAGGATGTCTTTTTTATTCTTAGAAGGAGCAATTTTGCTATGGAAAGCTTTTTTTCATAGCAGGTTCGCAAAAAAAGCCTTATAGAAGACAAAAGAGAAAAGAATGTAAAATCAGCGGAAAAACTCAACTTATTATCCGCTAAGTTTTCGCTGAAATGTTATATATTTGTTGGGAATATATGGTGTTTTGCCCTAGGATTTTTAGCCTTTTATGATATACTGTCAATGTCAGGTAAAAATGAAGAATTTTGTCCAATGGGAGCGTTTATGAAGATTATTACCAACAACCCTAGGGTATTAGATAAGCACTGTGAGCATTATGACGTTCATTTTGTTTGCATAGGATACTTGGATCTTCTAGAACTAGTTCGAGATAGGATTCACAAAGGAGCCCGTCTCCTAACTCATCCATTGAGTGGAAGTGTAAAGCCAAATGAAACACCCTATAAATCCATTGTGATTGAAGAGGGGGAAGATGGAGTGGATTTCAAATCTCTAATGATTATAGAGGATGCGATTGTTATGTCGAGAAACTTGCTGAAAACGCCAAAGCTTTTTCTTGAAGATGACAAACGTATGGAAGATTGTAGGGTAATTGATCTTACCTTACTGGATAGTGCATTAGAAAAATAGAAAGGACAAATAACCCATGAGTAAAGTTTATGATGTAATTATTGTTGGTGCTGGACCTGCTGGTTTATCTTCGGCCATCTATACAGGCCGCTCAAAGCTAGATACCTTATTATTAGAAAAAGAAAAAGCTGGTGGCCAAATTGTCACTACCGATGAAATCGAAAACTATCCTGGTTCACCCCAGGACGAGAGTGGACCAAAACTAATTGGTCGAATGGTCGAACAAGTTAATAACTTTGGTGTTGATCTGCGTTATGAAGAAGTAGTTGAATTTGACTTTAGTGATAAAATAAAGCTGATAAAAACAAATAAAGAAGAATATAAGACCAAGTCCGTAATCCTTGCTAATGGAGCTGTTCCACGTAAACTTGGATTTCCTGGAGAAGCAGAATTTACGGGAAGAGGTGTTAGCTATTGTGCCACTTGTGATGCAGCCTTTTTTGAAGGTCTTGAAATCTATGTAATTGGTGGAGGAGATACGGCTGTTGAGGAAGCAGTTTATTTGACTCGATTTGCTCGCAAAGTCTATATCGTTCATAGACGTGATGAGCTCCGTGCAGTTCAGAGTATACAAGATAAGGCCATGGCCAATGATAAGATTGAAATCATTTGGGATAGTGTGGTAAAAGAAGTTAGCGGTGAGGGTGGAGTTGTTGATCGAATCCTACTTCACAATCGCGTTACAGGAGAAGATACAGAGCATTTAGCGGATGAAGATGATGGAATATTGGGAGTTTTTGTTCTGGTGGGATATCTACCTGAGACAGGAATTTATAAGGATACCATCACACTAAATAATAGCGGGTATGTCGAAGCCGATGAAGGTCTGCACACAAATATAGAAGGTGTTTTCGCAGCCGGAGATATCCGTAACAAACCACTTCGTCAAGTTGTTACTGCCACTAGTGATGGAGCTGTTGCTGCCATCCAAGCCGAAAAATACATCGAAGATAATTTTTAGGAGGAAAAATGTTAGAACTGGATAAGAATAATTTTGGTCCCGAAGTACTAGAATCCACAGGTGCAATTATGGTTGACTTTTGGGGACAAAGCTGTGAACCATGCAAGGCGCTAATGCCTCATATTCTAGCTTTAGAAGAAAAATACGGCGATAAAATCACATTTGCTTCATTTGATATTGCAAAGGGTCGTCGTGTTGCCATGTCTCAAGGCGTTGCTGGACTTCCTGCAATATACATTTACAAAGATGGAGTAATGGTTGAAGATCTTCGAGGAGATGCTGCTACTGCAACTGCTGTGGAAGAACTAATCCAAAGACACATTTAACCAAGTGAAAGGAGGTGGGCTATGCAACTTGAATTAGGCAACATTTTTATTCATGATGTTCAGTTTGCATCAAAGACCCACGTAAAGGATGGTGTGCTCTATGTTAATAAAGAAGAGCTAGAAGCACTTATCCGTGAAGACGAGCATATTACCGATGTACAGATTGATCTTGCTAGACCAGGCGAGAGTGTACGAATCACTCCTGTTAAAGATGTAATCGAACCTCGTGTAAAAGTTGAAGGTCCTGGTGGGATTTTCCCAGGAGTAATCAACAAAGTCAATCAAGTAGGTACTGGAAGAACACATGTCCTTAAAGGAGCAGCTGTTGTTACTGCTGGGAGAATCGTTGGTTTCCAAGAGGGAATTATTGATATGACTGGCCCAGGAGCTGAGTACACACCTTTTTCAAGACTAAATAATGTTGTTCTTACAATGGATGTAAAAGAAGAAATATTACAGCATGCCCACGAAGTAATTCTTCGCTATGCAGGCTTAAAAGCAGCTCTTTATCTAGGTGAGGCCGCTCGTGAACTAGAGCCTGATGAACTTAGAAGCTTCGAGACGCTGCCACTATTAGAATCAGTTAAAAAATACCCTGATCTACCCAAGGTAGCTTATGTGCAAATGTTACAATCTCAAGGGCTTCTGCATGACACCTATGTTTATGGGGTTGATGCGAAGAAAACAATCTCGACCTTTATTTATCCGACAGAAATTATGGATGGCGCTATAATTAGCGGTAACTGTGTTTCTGCTTGCGATAAAAACACGACTTATCATCACCTCAATAATCCTGTGGTAGATGATTTGTTCGAAAAGCACGGTAAGGAACTGAACTTTGTTGGTGTAATTATTACCAATGAAAACGTTTATCTTGCCGACAAAATCCGCTCCTCTGACTGGACTAGTAAACTAGCCGGTTATATGGGTGTGGATGGCGTCGTTATCTCTCAAGAAGGTTTTGGAAATCCTGACACGGATCTTATTATGAACTGCGTGAAAATCGAAGATAAGGGCATTAAGACTGTTATTATTACCGATGAATATGCGGGTCGTGACGGAGCCAGTCAATCTCTGGCAGATGCTGATGCAAAGGCTGATGCCGTTGTTACAGGAGGAAATGCTAATGAAGTGATCGAACTTCCTCCTATGGACAAGGTAATAGGTGATGTTTCTGTTGCAAATGTTATAGCCGGTGGATTTGATGGTAGCCTCCGTGAAGATGGAAGCATTCTGGTAGAGCTACAAGCAATTACCGGAGCTACCAATGAACTTGGCTTTAACAAAATGAGTGCCAAAGGGTACTAAAATCAAAAAGGAAAAAAAGAAAGGAAATATTTAGATGAGCCTATATGATGGAAAAAAAGTTATTCTCATCGGCGATAGAGATGGTATTCCAGCTCCCGCCATGGAAGAATGTCTAAAGTCCACTGATGCAGAAATCGTCTTTGCAGCTACTGAATGTTTTGTGTGAACGGCTGCAGGAGCTATGGACCTGGAGAATCAAAGAAGAGTATTGGATCTAACCAATGAGCATGGTGCCGAGAACGTAATTGTTGTTCTTGGTGGTGCTGAAGGTGAAGCCGCCGGACTGGCAGCTGAAACCGTTACAGCAGGCGATCCTACTTTTGCAGGTCCCTTAGCAGGAGTCCAGTTGGGACTCAGAGTTTACCACTGCTGCGAACCAGAATTTAAGAATGAAGTAGATTCCGAAGTTTATGACGAGCAAATCGGCATGATGGAAATGGTCCTCGATGTTGATGATATTATTAGCGAAATGAGTGCTATTCGAGAAGAATTTACAAAATACTAAGCGTTAGGAGAGAGATATGAGCAAGATCAAGGTTGTACATTATATCAACCAGTTCTTTGCAGGTATCGGAGGGGAAGAAAAAGCCCATGTTGAACCCGAGTTAAGAGAAGGTATTGTTGGTCCTGGAATGGCCATTAATGCAGCTCTTGGGGAAGAGGCTGAAATAGTCGCTACAGTAATTTGTGGCGACTCCTACTTCAATGAAAACCTGGAAAGTGCTAAAGAAACAGTTTTAGCGATGATTAAGTCTCAGGATGCGGATCTGTTTATTGCTGGTCCTGCCTTTAACGCTGGACGTTATGGCGTTGCCTGTGGTGCAATTACTGCTGCAGTTAAAGAAGAGTTAGGGATCCCTTCTCTTACAGGAATGTATGAAGAAAACCCTGGCGTTGACATGTATAAAAAAGAAGTTTATATCGTAGCTACTAGAGATAGTGCTGCTGGTATGCGAGATGCTGTTAAAAAAATGGTTCCTTTGGCTCTTAAATTAGCGAAAAACGAAGAAATTGACGAGCCAGATGTGGAGCATTACTTCCCTAGAGGAATTCGCAAGAATTTCTTCACTCAACAGCGTGGCTCAAGCCGAGCTGTGGATATGCTAGTGAAAAAACTCAAAGGTGAAGAGTTTACTACAGAATTTCCTATGCCCAGTTTTGACCGCGTAGAACCTGCTGCGGCTCTAGCTGATGTAAGAAAAGCAAAGATTGCTATTGTTACTTCTGGTGGTATTGTACCCAAAGGAAATCCTGACCGCATTGAGTCATCATCTGCTTCAAAATACGGCGAATATGACATCGAAGGGGTAATGGATCTTACAGAAGAAACCTATGAGACTGCCCACGGTGGCTTTGACCCTGTTTATGCTAATCTTGATGCAGACAGAGTCATTCCCGTTGATGTTCTTCGTCAGTATGAAAAAGAAGGCAAAATTGGAGAACTTCACCGCTATTTTTACAGCACGGTAGGAAATGGTACAGCAGTTGCAAGCTCCAAGGCTTTTTCCAAAGAAATTGGGGCAAAGCTGATTGAAGATGGAGTTGACGCTGTTATACTTACTTCTACTTGAGGCACCTGTACTCGTTGCGGTGCAACGATGGTTAAGGGAATCGAAGAATTTGGTATCCCTGTAGTACACATGTGTACAGTTGTTCCTATTTCACTGACTGTAGGAGCCAATAGAATTGTTCCTACTGTAGCTATTCCCCATCCCCTGGGCAATCCAAATCTTGACGCTCAGGAAGAGCTGGCTCTTCGTAAGAGACTTGTTGATAAGGCTCTAGCCGCTCTAGAAACAGAAGTGGAAGAGCAAACTGTCTTTGAATAATCATAAGAGGGGTGATAGAGATATCACCCCTTTTTATCACAAATTATTGAGGAGGAATTGATGTTCCCAGTATTAAAAGCAGCTAGTTATGTTCTTATGCATGCACCTGATATGGTGCTTAAAAATGGTACGACTCAAACAACCGAAAGAATTCTAAATCCTGAAAGTGAGTATCTTACAAAGGTTAATGAGAACTTACGCCCTTTTGAAGAGATTGTAAGTTATCCTGCTAACCAGTGCTATATTGGAAATATTACACCCGAAGACTTAGCTACTTATGAGATGCCTTGGTATGATAAGGCAGTTGAAGGAGCGAAGGCCCAGGGTAAAAAGGGTGAGATCTTTGCAGAGGATGTTTTTATCGCCCTAATAAAAGCTTCTGATGCCTTTGATTTGGTTCTTCTGGAAAAAGACTTTACAGAGGCTGTTCGGCCTAAACTGGACGCTTATACAGGACTAAATGCAAAAGCAAAAACTCTTCCTAAAGGGGCAGAACTAGAAAGAATTCAAACTGAAATTGAAAAACGAGATGCTGAACCCCTTCTTCATAAAGGAGAGGTGGTAGGTTGTGTTAAAAAGGCCCATGATATTGATATTAACCTAAATGCTCATGTTATTCTTGAGAATCTGGTAGTAAAAGCATCTGGGACCATGGCAATGGAAAGGCTTTTTGTGCTTAACAATATCGATCCAGCCACAGTTGATTATGTGATTGAGTGCTCTGAAGAAGCCTGTGGAGATATGAACCAGCGCGGTGGCGGGAACTTTGCCAAGGCCCTGGCTGAGATGACCGACTGTCTTAATGCCACAGGTAGTGACACTCGAGGCTTTTGTGCAGCACCAACCCATGCCTTAATTGAAGCAGCAGCCTTTGTTAAATCTGGTGTCTTTAAAAATGTCGTTGTAGTTGCAGGTGGCTCCACGGCCAAACTTGGTATGAATGGGAAAGATCATGTTAAAAAAGGAATGCCTATATTAGAAGATGTTGTTGCTGGATTTGCACTTCTTGTATCTGAGAACGATGGCCAGCATCCAATTCTAAGAACAGATCTAGTAGGGGGGCATACTGTTGGTACAGGATCTTCTCCTCAAAACGTTATGAGTGCTCTAATTACCAAGGCCCTTGATAAGGGTGATTTGAAAATCACTGATATTGATAAATACTCTGTAGAAATGCAGAACCCTGATATTACAAAACCAGCTGGAGCAGGGGATGTTCCCCAGGCCAACTATAAGATGATTGCGGCTTTAGGAGTTATGCGTAAGGATCTAGAGCGCAGCCAGCTTAATAGTTTTGTTCAAACACATGGTATGGTCGGCTGGGCCCCAACCCAGGGACATATTCCTTCAGGTGTTCCCTATTGTGGATTTGCAATAGATGATATTATGAGCGAAAAAATTAAACGGGCTATGATTGTAGGAAAAGGATCTCTCTTCCTTGGCCGGATGACAAATCTTTTTGACGGTGTATCTATTGTGGTAGAAAAGAATCCTGGTATCCAAGAGGAAGAAGGAAGTGCTTCCAAAGAGGAAATCAGAACAATGGTTGCCCAAGCCATGAGAGACTTTGCAGCTTCCCTGAATCAATAGGAGGAAACATGGAAAATCTAAAGGTAAAAGCAATCATCGCAGATGTATTTGAGGAGATTGCTCAGGGCTTGGAAACAGGCCTTTTCCACGATAAAGTTGCTCTTGGTCTTACTCTTTATGGAAGCGAGCTTGGTGCCTCTAATCTTCTTAAAGGCGCAGAAACATTTGCTAAAGACAATGCCGACGTGGAAGTGGTTCTAATTGGACCTAAAGTTGAAACAGATCTGACTCTTATTGAAGTCGAAAGTGAAGAACTTCAGTATGATAAAATGGAAGAACTTCTTGATAGTGGTAGAATCCAAGGCTGTGTGACGATGCACTATAGCTTCCCTATCGGTGTATCTACCGTAGGTAGGACTCTTACCCCAGGTTTTGGTAAAGAGATGTATGTAGCCACTACTACAGGCACTAGCTCGGCCCACCGCAATGAGGCCATGGTAAAAAATGCCATTTCAGGTATTATTGCAGCCAAGGCCGCAGGCATTCAAGAACCTAGCCTAGGTATTCTTAATGTTGATGGAGCTCGAACAGTAGAGCGTGCCCTGAAAGAACTTTCTGCTGGAGGCTACCCTATTAACTTTGCTGATAGTGATCGATCAGATGGTGGATGTGTAATGCGAGGAAATGATCTTCTTCGTGGAACACCTGATATCATGGTCACTGACACCCTTACAGGAAACATCCTGATGAAGACTTTCTCTTCTTATCATACGGGAGGGAATTTCGAGGCTGTGGGAGATGGCTATGGTCCTGGTATTGGCCAAGACTTTGATCGCCTTGTTCTTATTCTTTCAAGAGTAAGTGGAAGCCCTGTTGTGGCAAATGCCCTAGCTTATGCTAAGGATCTTGTCCTAGGGGATGTCCATAAGCTAAGCAAGAAAGAATACAAGAAGGCCAAGGATGCGGGTCTGGAAGAAATATTAGCTGGGCTTACAAAGACCAAAGAAAAAGCTCAGGAAGAAGAAGTTACCGCTCCTGCTGAAGAAATAACCACAGGAGAAATAAGCGGAATTGATATTCTTGAACTAGAAGATGCTGTAAGAGTTCTGTGGAAAGAAGGCATATACGCTAGCTCTGGTATGGGCTGTACAGGCCCAGTTGTTATGGTCAATGAATCAAAAATCGGAGTTGCCAGTCAAATTTTAGCAGCTGCCGGCTATGTATCTGAAGACTAATAAGTAAGTAAAAAAGAGCCCTTGCCTTATAGATAGAATCTATAAAGGTGAGTGGCTCTTTTTTATTGCCCTTATAGGGAAAAAACTGGACTGCTAATTACAGGAATTTTCCTGCTAGGGTCTATAGTAGAAGAAGAGACTGCAAAGGTGAAAGTGCATATACAAGTCTGTAAAGCCTTGAAACTAAAGGGATATAAGAAGTCATAATAATGTTAGGCCCTGCTTATATAGTAGTGGCAGCTTCCATCTTTTTTTACATCAAGATAGAGTATTTTAGGCTCATCATTGGACTGATTGTAAAAATAGGGAGCAGAGTTAAAGAACTCATCTTCTTCTATATGTCTTTTTAAGACACTGGAGTGGTGGATGAACTTTTTAAAATCATCCCTAGAGGCAAGGATAGGCATGCACATAAAACAATAAATTCCATCTTCATCCTCTTCATAGAGATTATAGGGATCTTCAGAGGTAAGGGACATAAGTTTCTTACAACTTGTTTTAACCGCCTTTTGATATTTGGCTTCAATTGTAACCCCTTCAAGATGAAGGGCAGTTTGATAAGCCTGCCAAGGAATGTCCTTTGGAATCTCAGTGACTCTTTCTGCTTCAATCTTTCCCCGCAGGAGGGTTTCGCCCTTATATCCATATAGGGCCATATCCCCCACATCCTCGAGATTATCATCAGAAAAGTGATAAAAAACGTAACGCCCAGAGTCAAAAAAATCATCAGGGCACCTTGCTAGAAAGTGGGAGAGGGTAAATATATCAAGATCTATATGAGAGCTATAATGCCCCCAGATCAGGCCATAATCTGCAATAATTTAGATCTGACTAGCAAGGGTCAAATCTCGCAAGGCATCTTGCAACTTACTTGTTATATTTGAATCGGTAAGGGTCACTTCCTAATCATCATATTTGATATAGAGCTTATTAACAGTTGCCTGATACAAGATGTTTTTCATAGCAAGTAGGGAAAAATGGCTCTGGGCTAAGAGTTTTATTTGATCATCTTCAGGGTTTCCTTCCGGCTTTTTATTTATGGTTAAATGTTCAAAGACTTGATAATACAC
>DASRNA010000118.1:0-4697 GCA_035647655.1 Clostridia bacterium
TTATTAAATAAACACTGTAGCTTTAAGATCGGTGGACCTGGAAGACTTCTAATTTTTCCTAAAAATATGGAGGAAATTCAATATTTGGTTAGGATCCTTGAAGGAAAAGATTTTTTGGTTTTGGGAAATGGAAGTAATGTCCTTTTTAGAGACCAGGGGTATAGTGGGGTAATTATTAAGCTTGCGGGGAATTTTTCCTCTTTTCATATTGATGAGAATAGAGTTAGCGCATCTTCTGGTGTATCCCTATCCTCGCTCTCAAGAAAAGTAGCCCTTAAGGGCCTAAGTGGACTGGAATTTGCAACGGGGATCCCTGGCACTTTAGGTGGTGGCGTCATTATGAATGCTGGCGCCTATGAGGGGGAACTTAAGGACGTTGTAACCAGAGTTACTCTTATGGATAAAAAGGGAAATATATTTGAAAAAACGGGCGAGGAGATGGAGTTTAATTATCGAAACTCCCTAGCCCAGCGTGAGGGTTATATTGTACTAAAAGTAGAGCTCCAGTTAGAAGAGGGCAACTATAAAAGCATTTGGGAAAAAATTGATGATTTGTCTATCCGCCGATGGAGAAGGCAGCCCTTGGAATTTCCCAGTGGGGGCAGTACTTTTAAGCGTCCTAAGGGATACTATGCAGGAAAGCTAATTGAAGATGCTGGCCTTAAGGGTCTGCGGTTTCGTGGTGCCCAGGTGAGCGATAAGCACAGCGGCTTTATTGTCAATAGTGATGGAGCCAGCTGCGATGATATAAGAACCCTGATACGGCTGGTACAAAAAAGAGTAAAAGACGATAGCGGGGTTGAACTAGAAGCAGAATTGAGGCTAATAAATGATCCGAATAAAGGCTGATTATCATACTCATACTCACTATTCCGATGGAAAGGGCACTGTACTTGATAATGTTAGGGCAGCACATAAAAAAGGCCTTGGGACTCTAGCCATAAGTGATCATTCCTGGGGGCATGGTATTTTTGGACTTAAAAGAGAGCAAAAAAACCAGTATTTTAAGGATATTGAAGAGGCAGGGAAAATATTTCCTGATATGAAAATCCTTAAGGGAATTGAATGCAATATCCTTGGACCCGATGGAGCGATTGATCTGACTCCAGAAGAAATGGAAGAATTTGACCTGGTCCTATGTGGATATCATTTTGGCAGCCGAATTAGAAGCTATAAGGATCTTTGCCTGCACGGGGCCAATGCCCTGCATAAATTTACTGGCCTTGGTGAAAAAAGGACCAGAAAAGTCAATACCCGGGCACTTTTAAGGGCCATGGACTATCCAATAGATGTACTGACCCATCCTGGTGATAAGGGTCCTGTTGATATTGTAGCAGTGGCAGAAAAAGCGGCCCTAAAAGGAATCAAGCTTGAAATCAACCAGCGTCACAAACACTTAAGCCTAGAACAACTAAATCAAATTAAGGATCTGGATCTAGAGTATATTTTAAGTTCCGATGCCCATAGACCCGAAGATATTGGGGAAGTAGAAAAAGCCTATGGAAATATTATTGCCTCAGGCCTTGACCCCAAAAAAATTGTTAATTTAAAGGAGGTCTTGTGACGATCAAAATAATAACAGGTATGTCCGGCGGAGGAAAGAGTACGGTACTCGATAGTTTTGAAGATATGAACTACTATTGTATTGATAATCTACCTCCGAATTTATTAGGAGAATTTATCCGTCTATATGAGCGCATGGAAGAAAACAGAAAAAACATGGCTGTTTGTATGGATTTGCGTCTGGGGGTTTTTTTTGATGAGGTTCCCCATACCTTAGATCGCCTAAGAGAGCAGGGCTATGATGTGGAGATTATATTTGTAGAGGCATCAGACCGCGCTCTTATCAATCGTTTTAGAGAAGTGCGCCGAAGTCATCCCATGGAAAAAGCTGGAAAAACGGCGGAAGCCATTTGCCTAGAGCGCAGACGACTAGCAGCAATTAAAGAAAAATCAGATATAGTAATCGATACGACCAAACTAACGACCTATCAACTTAAAAAGAAGTTAGCCCTTCTTTATGGCGGCAAGCAAGATTTTCAGGTTATTATTGAGTCCTTTGGAATGAAAAACGGCATGTTGGAAAATGCAGATTTTATTTTTGATTTGCGTTTTCTTATAAATCCCTACTATGTCGAGGAATTAAAAGAACTTACGGGTCACGATCAAGTCGTTCGGGATTATATTATGAAAGAAGCCGTTTCAAAGGAAACGCTAAAACGCCTTCTAGACTTTTTAGATATTTGTGTAGAGCAGTTTAAAAATACAGGAAGAAATAGCATCCATATTGGACTTGGTTGTACGGGGGGACGGCACCGGTCGGTAACTTTTAGCCTGCTTATGCAAGAACATTTCCAGAAGCTGGACTATTCTGTTTTACGCCAAGATCGTGAACAGTTATGAAAATTGTAATCATTGGCGGTGGTACCGGTCTTTCGGTTCTTCTGCAGGGTTTAAAAAAAATCACAAAGAACTTAAGCGCTGTGGTCAATATGGTGGATGATGGGGGAAGTAGTGGAATTCTTCGCTCAGACCTGGGCATGCTTCCACCAGGAGACTTAAGAAGCTGCATCCTTTCTATGAGCAATACCACTGAGCTATTAGAAGAGGTCCTTAATTACCGTTTTGACAAGGGCTCCCTTTCAGGGCAGTCCCTGGGAAATCTCATTATGGCAGCACTGAGTGATCTTACAGGGGGCATTGATAATGCCCTAGGAGCCTGTGCCGATCTTTTTAATATAACAGGAAAAGTATACGCAGTAACCTTAGACAATATTGACTTAGTAGCTGAGCTTAAGGATGGGACCAAGGTTTTGGGTGAGTCAAAAATCCCCTTGGCAGTGATTGAAAATGGAAGTCCTATCCATAAAGTCAATTTATATCCCGAGCGGCCCAGAGCCTATAGAAAAGTAATTGAAGTAATTGAAGAGGCAGACCTGATTCTAGTGGGCCCTGGGAGCTTGTATACTTCTATTCTTCCGGCCCTTCTTGTATCTGGAGTCAAGGAGGCTATTTTGCGTAGCAGTGGCAAATGTGTTTATGTGGCCAATGTAATGACCCAGCCAGGAGAAACAGACCATATGAGCGTATCAGACCATGTGCGCGCAATTTATGATCATATAGAAGATGCTATTTTTGATGGAATACTTGTTAGTTCTACTCCCCTTAGTCCCCAGGATAAAAAGGCCTATGAGGATCAGGGGGCAAGTCCTCTTTTTTGTCATAGGGAAGATATTGAATACTTGGACAAAATGGGAGTAAAGATAATAGAAGATCAGTTTACGCAGATTGTTCAGGGCTATATACGCCATGATGCTGATAAGGTAAGTCGCGCTTTGATTGACTATGTTATGGGGATAACCTTTTATGTAGAGGCATAAAACCCCTTGAAAAAAGACACAAATAAAGACTTTAGAAGAGGCCAAGTAAATGAAAGATATTATTGAGAGATTAAAAAAAGAAGAATCCTTTCTTTGGCTACAGGATCCAGGTAAAAAACGCTCTCCCTTTAATCTGGAAGATCTAGAGGAGGCAAGGCGCTTTATGGAAAGTTTTGCTCCTTTTTTAAGGGAGGTATTTCCTGAAACCAAACCAAGCCAGGGAAGAATTAGCTCGGGATTAAAAGAACTGCCAAAGATGCAAAAATCTTTGGCAATAGAAAAAGGAAGGCTATTTGCCAAGTTAGATAATGAGCTGCCGGTGGCAGGAAGTATAAAGGCCCGTGGGGGTTTTTATGAAGTTCTTTATCATGCAAGAAAACTAGCAGAAGAAGCAGGCTTTTATCAGGAGGATCCTCTGAACATTCTTAACCACCGGGATTTTTATGATGATTATGAGATTGAAGTGGCCAGTACGGGAAATCTAGGACTTAGTATTGGCATTATCAGTGCCACCCTTGGTTTTAGAGTAAGTGTCCATATGTCTAGCGATGCTAAGCAGTGGAAAAAAGACCTGCTAAGAAAAAAAGGAGCCAGGGTCCTTGAGTACCCTGGTGATTATACGGCTGCTGTTAAGGAAGCAAGAAAAGCCTCTTTAAGCAAGGGGTCCTACTTTGTGGACGATGAAAAAAGCCCCTATCTCTTTATGGGCTATGCACTGGCAGCCTATGAATTAAAAGAGCAACTAGAGGAAAAGAAAATAAGAAATCAGCCTCTTTATATTTATCTTCCTTGTGGGGTGGGAGGCGCTCCTGGTGGAATTGCTTATGGGGTAAGCCTGCTTCTTCCTAAAGCAAAAATTTATTTTGCTGAACCGACTAAAGCGCCAGCAGTGCTTTTAGGTATGCTTACAGGAAAACATGAAAAAATCAGCGTGGCAGATATTGGACTTAGTGGCAAGACCGATGCCGATGGCCTGGCTGTAGGTAGGGCTTCTTCTCTTGTTGGCCCCCTAATGGTAGGAAGAATTGATGGAATATATACCCTAGATGACTCCACTATGCTAGCCTATCTTAAGACTCTTTATGAAAGTGAGAATCTTAAGGTGGAACCTTCAGCCTGTGCAGGTTTTAAGGGGCCTAGCTTTATTGATAAAGAAGGAATTCATCTAGTTTGGCTAAGCGGTGGCAGCCTTGTGCCGGAAGAAAATTTTGCGGAATATCTAGAAAGAGCCAGGGAAGATAGGGATAAATAAATCTAGCTTATAAGCAAGAGGGTGGAAGGAAGTTCCCCCTTTTTTTAAAATGATAACAAAGAGCC
>DASRNA010000119.1:0-11049 GCA_035647655.1 Clostridia bacterium
ATGTAGAAAGAGTTTATAAAAAATTTGGGCGCTGCACAATTGCCGTGAGCGAAGGCATAGAAGACGAAAAAGGAAATCCTGTCATCTCTCAACTTGTGGAGGATGAAGTGGATTCCCACGGAAATGTCCAGCTCTCGGGAAATGGCCTTTTAGGGGATATGTTGGCCGAGGCCATCAAAAAAAGGCTCAACATTTCTAGGGTTAGGGCAGATACCTTTGGCTATCTTCAACGTTCTTTTTTAGGTGTACGCAGTGATGTTGATGCAAAAGAAGCAAGAGAGGTGGGTGAAGTAGGAGCAAAACTTGCCTTTAAAGGTCTTTCTGGTTCTGTTGTGATGCGCCGGATTCCCCCCTATAGAGTCTACTATGAGCTGGTACCTATTGAAAAAGTAGCCCGTTATAGCAAATCTATGCCTAGAGAATTTATGAATAAAGAAGGAAATTTTGTTAGTGAAGAATTTATCCAATACGCAAGACCACTTGTTGGAAATGATATACCTGAGATAGCAGTCCTTAGAAGCCCCCCCATTCCAAAAACCTTTTTAGTCAAACATGGCGAAGATGTAGAATAATAGACTAGTTATAGAAAAAACAAGGCTCCCGGCAGGGAGCCTTGTCTGTTTATCGGTCTCTATTTATCGGTCTAAGTAAAGTGAATTAACCTTGGCCATTGATTCTATACGGTTTATAGCAGTACGCTCTGCAGCTTCATGGGTGGTAATACCCTCATCCTTAGCAATAGCAAAGATTGTTTTGCATGTATCGTAGATTGCACTGGCTCTAGCAAGGGCACGTTTTTCATTGTATCCTTTGAGTTCTTCAAAGACATTGATTACGCCGCCCCCATTAATGACAAAGTCAGGAACATAAAGAATTCCTTTATCCTCTAACATTTTGCCATGCTTGTCTTCTGCCAATTGGTTATTGGCACTACCAGCAACAATTTTGCATTTGAGCTTATCAACAGTAAAGTCGTTAATGATTGCCCCCATGGCACAGGGTGCGAAGATGTCGCAGTCTACGCCGTAGATTTCATCTGGTTCTACTGGACTAGCTCCAAAGTCATTTACAATTCGATCTATGCTTTCTTTGCGTATATCAGTAACGATAATTTTTGCTCCAGCCTCGTGGAGATGCTCACATAGGGTGTAGCCTACAGCACCGGCGCCTTGAATGGCAACAACCTTGCCTTTTAGATCATCACTTCCATATACTTCATTACAGGCTGCCTGAATGCCTCTAAAGACACCAAAGCCTGTTACAGGGGAAGGGTCGCCACTTTTTCCTTCTAGGCCAACAACATAATCTGTTTCATCATTTACCCAGGCCATATCCTGAGTGGTACTATTCATATCTTCTGCTGTTATGTAACGTCCACTAAGCCCTTCAATGTATCTACCAAAGGTTCTAAATAAGGCTTCACTCTTGATTTTTTCTGGGTCTCCTAAAATAACGGCTTTTCCTCCACCAAGATTTAAATTGGCAGCAGAGTTCTTTAGTGTCATGCCACGTGCAAGACGAATTACATCGACAATGGCCTCATCTTCTGTTTCATAATCCCAAATTCTAGTCCCGCCTAAACCGGGTCCTAGGGTAGTATCATGAATACAGATTATGGCCTTAAGGCCTGTTTGCTTGTCCTGGCAAAAAACGAGTTGTTCGTAGTCATGTTCCTGTAGTAGATCAAAAATTTTCATGAAAACTCCTTTCCTTTAGAAGATACCAAAACGAATGTATCCATATATATTATAGCAGTCCTAGAGGCAGATACAAGATGGCAGGGAGACTAAAAACGGCTTTTTGTTTAGAAATCAGGCTTATATAGGGCTAAAAAGAGCAAAACTTGCCATTTATACTACTTTGTTGTAAAATAGCATGACTATTGAACAAAGAAGACTTTATAAAACTTCATGGGATATTATCCCTTGTTCTAAAGGAGGAACTATGTACTTTGGTTACTTTGAAGTGGTGCGGAGTGAAAGAGGGATCCTAGTCTATCTTTTCTTAAGCACGCTCTTCATGGAAATCATTCTTAGATGGCAATCGGGACAGGCATTTTTTGGACAAGGACTTTTCTTTATTCTTTGGTTTGTGCTTGCCTTTGTACTTCTTAGTATGGCAGTTTTGCATCTTGTGCCGCGACATATAGGCCGTATCCTAATTCGGATTTGGTTTGTTTTGGTTACCCTTATATTTGTGGTACAATTTGTCTATTTTTCAATTTTCAAAACCTATTTAACCTTTTATTCTATGATGCATGGAGCCCAAGCTTTTTCTTTCTATAAAGTGATTATCATTGCTATGCTTCGTGATCTGAGATGGATTCTCTTGTTTTTACCCCTATTATTGTTTGTTTTTATCAAAAAAGAATTTACCTGGGTGCCCCGTGGTGGTTTTGTGGACTACGGTCTTCTTTTTGTGCTCAATATTTTGCTTCTTGCAACCTTAATAGGGATGACAGAGCATTCTGATTTATCAAGAAAAAACATACTCGCTTCAAGCATAGAGCCAGTGGTGGGGATTCATAAGGTGGGAGTGATAGGAAATGGCTACGGGGAAGTGCACCGGAGGATTTTTACGCAAAAAAAACCCTACTATGCTCCCAAAAAAGCAATCGTTCCACGGCCCGGAGAGAATGTAGCCTACAATTTAGGAGGATTTCTTGAATTAGAAGATGATCCTCTCCTATCAGAAATGACATCCTATTTTCTAAGCAGGCAGGCTACACCTAAAAACACCTTTACAGGTCGCCTGGCAGGCTATAACTTGATTTATATTATGGCCGAAGGTTTTAGTGATTGGGTGGTAGATGAGGACTTAACACCCACCCTATATCGTTTAATGCAAGAAGGGGTACAATTCCAAAACTTTTACAATCCCCTCTGGGGGGTTAGTACAACCGATGGAGAATATTCTGCCCTAACAGGACTTTTTCCTGTTCCAGGCATTTGGAGTATGGTGGAATCAAAAGACAAGGCCCTGCCCCAGACCCTGGGCAACCAGCTGAGTGAAATGGGATACCATAGCGACGCCTTTCATAATCATGACCATACCTATTATCAAAGAAATAAGACCCATAGCAATTTGGGCTATAATTTTTATGCTTTAGGGGCAGGCTTGGAGCTGGAAAAAATTTGGCCTGCAAGCGACGGGGAAATGATAGAAAAAAGCCTTGCTCGTTATATTGATAAAGACCCCTTCCACGTCTATTATTTGACAGTAAGTGGCCATATGCCCTATGACTTTTCCAATAATAAAATGAGTAAAAGACACCAAGACAAGGTGGAACACCTTCCCCTTTCTGAAGAGGCCAAGGCCTATATTGCCTGCCATATTGAACTAGATCAAGGGGTGGAGACCCTAGTGCAAGCTTTAGAAGAAAGGGGTATACTCGATAAGACCTTAATTGTTCTCCATGGAGACCACTATCCCTATGGCTTGAAAAAAACCACCATTGATGAGCTGGCTGGAAGTGAACTTGAAGGGCCAGAATTGTATCGGAGTAAGATTATTTTTTATAGTCCCTCTCTTAAAGGGGTTAGGGTAAACCGTCTTTCTACGACCCTAGATCTACTTCCAACTCTTTCAAATCTATTTGGGATTCAGTATGATTCAAGACTTATGATGGGAAGGGATCTTTTTAGCTATAGTTCTCCCCTGGTGGAATTTGCTGATGGAAGCTTTATAACGCCCCAGGGCTACTATAATAGCATGAGAAATAAGAGCGATGGATTTAGCCAGGAGGAACTGGCAGCCTTAAAAATGAAGGTGGAAAAAAAGTTCTACTACTCAAAGAAGATGTTAGAAACAGATTATTTTAGACAGATTGAGCCCTATAGACTGAAAAGCCTTCCCCCCACTGGGGTGCTGGATTTGACAGAGGAAGAAAAAGAGTAGGGTTTTATAAGAAAAAAATTAAATAGAAGAAGGAAAAAAGGCATGGCGCCAAGCTATGCCTTTTTTTAAAAGAAAAGACTTGCCTTTGGATAAATAGTGGTATACAATACTTAAAGTTTAGTATACCACACCTTTAGAAAAGAGGAAGAGATGCAAATAGGAGAAAGACTTAAAGATTTACGCCATAAAAACGGACTGACCCAGGAGGAGCTAGCCGATAGATCAGACCTGACTAAGGGCTTTATATCACAAATTGAAAACGCAAATACAAGCCCTTCAGTAGATACCATGGAGTCCCTTGTTAGGGCCTTAGGAACAAATATGTCCGACTTTTTTAAAGAAGATCAACCTATACATGTTGTTTATTATAATGAAGATGCCTTTAGCGCCTTTTATGAAAAACTAGGCTCTACCATTTCTTGGATTGTTCCTGATGCGCAAAAGAACCATATGGAGCCGGTTTTACTTGAGCTTGCAGCAGGGGGTAAAAGCAAGACCTATACTCCCTTTGAAGGAGAGGCCTTTGGTTATGTTCTTGAAGGGGAGATTGACTTGCACTATGGCGATGAGGATTATCAAGTCAAGTCAGGGGACTGCTTTTATTTTGAGGCAAACCGTCCCCATAGCATTAGTAATCCCTCAAAAGAAAAGGCAAAAGTACTTTGGGTTTTAACCCCACCAAACTTTTAGAGGAGAAACTATGGCAACACAAATAGAACTAAGAAATATCGAAAAGTCCTTTGGTGATCATAGGGTCCTTGATCAAATCAATCTAGAGATAGAAGAAGATGAGTTTTTGACCATTCTGGGACCCTCTGGCTGTGGCAAGACAACCATTTTGAGGTTAATTGGAGGCTTTGAAATCCCAGATGGGGGTGAAGTTATCTTTGATGGGAAAAAGATTACAAAAGTCCCAGCCTACCTGCGACCCGTAAATACTCTTTTTCAAAAGTACTCTCTTTTTCCTCACCTTAATGTCTATGATAATGTAGCCTTTGGACTACGCATAAAAAAAAGACCCGAAGCAGAGATAGCCTCTCGGGTAGGAGAAATGCTTGGCCTAGTAAATCTTAAGGGATTTGAAAAAAGGGGGGTGGAATCCCTCTCTGGGGGTCAACAGCAACGCATAGCCATGGCCCGGGCCCTAATTAACAATCCCGAAGTATTACTTTTAGATGAACCCCTAGGAGCCCTGGATCTTAAACTTCGAAAAGAAATGCAGGTGGAGCTTAAGCGTATCCAAAGAGAGCTTGGTATTACCTTTATATTTGTTACCCATGACCAGGAAGAAGCCCTTACTCTGAGTGATAGAATTGTTGTTCTAAATGAGGGCGTCATCCAACAAATTGGTACTCCAGTAGAGGTCTACAATGAACCCATCAACTCCTTTGTAGCGGACTTTATTGGTGAGTCCAATATCCTAGAAGGGATTATGCACAAAGACTATGATGTAAGCTTTTCTGGACGCCGCTTTGTTTGTGTGGACAGGGACTTTTATCCCAATGAAGCAGTAGATGTAGTCATTCGCCCAGAAGATGTGGAACTCGTTCCAAGGGATAAGGCCCTGCTTTTGGGAGAAGTTTTGTCTTGTGTTTTTATGGGGGTGCACTATGAGATGCAAATTGCCACCCCAGAAGAAAAGTATCTAGTTCACTCCACCCTTGCTCGAGAAATTGGAGAGACGGTGGGCCTATATGTGGAAGCAGATAATATCCATATTATGAGAAAGGGTGAGGTGGAGGGTGATGAAGAGCTTTAAAAAAGCCGCAGCCCCGTATTTTATATGGGCCCTGCTCTTTATTATAGTGTCCCTTTTAATGGTCTTATATTATGCCTTTACTGGTACTAGTGGAAGTTTTTCCCTGGAGAACTTCCAGCGGTTTTTTGCCGGTACTAGCCTAGGCACTCTGGGGAGGTCTCTAAAGATAGCCCTTATTACAACAGTTATTTGCTTTATCCTGGGCTATCCCCTGGCCTATAGTATTAGCAAGTTAAAACTTGCCCATAGGAGCCTGGCTGTAATGCTAATTATGCTGCCTATGTGGATGAACTTTCTGCTGCGCACCTATGCCTGGGTAACCATCCTTTCAAAAAATGGGGTGATAAATAGTCTGCTGCGCTATTTTGGGGCAGGCCAGCTGGACCTTCTTTATAGAGAGGGTGCGGTAATTCTGGGTATGGTGTATAACTTTTTGCCCTTTATGATTCTACCCATCTATACCGTTCTTGAGAAAATGGATGAGGGTCTTCTAGAGGCGGCGGCTGATCTTGGCTGCAATAAGCTGATGACCTTTATTAAAGTTACCTTTCCCCTTTCTCTTGCGGGTGTGGTCTCTGGTATATCTATGGTCTTTATCCCGGCTATCTCAACCTTTGAGATTACCACCCTTCTTGGGGGCAATAAGACAAATCTTATTGGTAATGTGATTGAGCAGCAGTTTACTGTAACAGGGGACTGGAACTATGGCTCTGCTATGAGTGTAGTCCTAATGATGGTGCTGCTTTTATCCCTTTTCTTTACAGGAGGAGAAGAGAAAATGCTAGGCCAGTCAATTCGTTCTGGCAAGGAGGTGGGCCATGGCTAAATTTATACGACGTTTTTATATGTTTTTAATGTATGGTTTTTTATATGCCCCAATTCTTGTACTTATTGTCTTTTCCTTTAATGAAGGAAGAACAAGGGGAAGCTGGGATGGTTTTTCTCTTATCTGGTATAAAAAATTATTTATGGATAGAGAAATTCTTATGGCTGTCTACCATACTTTTTTGGTTGCTAGTATTGCTACCCTTGTTTCTACGGTAATAGGAGTCTTGGGAGCCATTGGGATTAGCCCCTATCGTGGCAAACTTAAAAGTGCCATTTTGGGAATGAATCAGATACCGGTCCTAAATCCCGATATTATCATTGCAGTGGGGCTGATGGTTTTTTATCGGAGCCTGGGTTTAAGTTCAGGTCTTTTAACCCTGACTCTTTCTCATATTGCCTTTACCGTCCCCTATGTGGTTTTGTCGGTCCTGCCAAAACTCAAGCAGATGCCCCCTTCCTTGGCAGAAGCAGCCATGGACTTGGGCGCTAGTCCAGCCCAGACTCTGCTAAAGGTAATTCTTCCTTATATTAAGCCGGGTATTATCTCAGGAGCCCTGCTGGCTTTTACTCTTTCAGTGGATGATTTTGTGATTAGCTTTTTTACCACAGGAAATGGGGTTGAAACCGTATCAACCTTGGTCTTTTCTATGGCAAGAAGAGGGATAAATCCTGAAATCAATGCACTCTCTACGATTATGTTTGCCATTGTTTTATTTCTCTTGATTCTTATGAATCTTCGCACAGAAAAAACAAGCTAGGGGGAAAAGATGAAAGGAAAAAAGATTATGGTGTTTTTTCTTCTAGTGCTTATTTTAACTAGCTGTACTATAAGAGAAGACGCCCAAGAGGTGGTAAACCTCTATAACTGGGGAGACTATATTGATAAGGATCTACTAAGAAAGTTTGAGCAAGAAACAGGAATAGGGATTATTTATTCCAACTACAATACCAATGAAGATATGTATGTAAAGTTAAAAAGTGGTGGAACAAATTATGATGTGGTAATCCCTTCAGATTATATGATTGAACGATTGATAAAAGAAGATATGCTTAGGAAGATAAATTGGGACAATATACCAAATCGAAAATACCTTGATCCTGAGTATCTTTTTCATAGCTATGACCCCCAGCAGGAGTATTCCATGCCTTTTTTCTGGGGAACCCTGGGAATTATCTACAATAGAACCCTTGTGGATGATGTGGTGGACTCTTGGGGGATACTGTGGGATGAGAAATATCATAGAGAAATCATAATGCTGGATTCTTCCCGAGACTCTCTTGGTATTGCCCTTAAATATCTGGGTTATTCTATGAACTCTCTAGATATAGACCAGCTGGAGGAGGCCAGAGACCTTCTTGCCCAGCAGTATCCCTTGGTCTACGCTTATTTAGTGGACCAGACAAGGGATATAATGATCAATGGCGAAGCAGCCTTGGCAGTTATTTATTCGGGAGATGCCATGGACGCTATATCCAATAATGAGGACCTAGACTATATTATTCCAAAAGAAGGGTCTAATCTTTGGTTTGATGCCATGGTTATTCCTGCCACAGCAAAAAACCCAGAAAATGCAGAAGCCTTTATTAATTTTATGCTAGAGCCTGAAAATGCGGCTCAGAATTCAGAATATATATATTACTCTATCCCCAGCTCTGAGGCCAGGGCCCTTCTTGATGAAGAGCTAAGAGATTCAGAAGTAGCCTATCCTCCCAAAGAGATTTTATCCGGCCTAGAAGTCTTTCATGATCCTGGTGCCTATATCAAAATATATGATGATTTATGGCAGGATGTAAAGAATCAATAACCCCCTTTTTTGGGGGTTTTTCCTTGTCCTATGCTATACTATTTGTGAGGTGAATATGCGAAATAAAATTCCTGCTTTCTTTTTTAGTCTGGCCCTAATCCTTGGGGTGGTGCTGGTTTTAGCCTCCCTAGTACCGGTCTATGATCTTCTTCAAGGGCTATCGGGAGTAGAAGAGACAAGTGGCTATAATAAAAATTTTTTACATAAGGCAAATACAGCTATTAGAGATTACCTATATGGCTATAGGGACAATCTGCTTATTGAAAGTGATGGCAAGAGCCTTTTTGGTGGCCAGGAAATCTTTCATATGGCAGAAGTAAGGCTTCTTTTTACCCGCCTTGCCAGGGCCGGCCTGCTATTTTTTGCTCTGGCTCTTTTATCTTCTTATTTATTAAAAACAAGGCTGCTTTACCATCAGCTTTTTACCTCTTTGGGACTGCTGGTTTTTATGGCTTTGGCCGGAGCCTTTTTTGAAAAGGCCTTTATTTTGATGCACCGGGTATTTTTTAATAATGATTTGTGGCTTTTTCCCCCAGATAGCCAGCTGATTGTCCTTCTTCCTGAGAGCTTCTTTTATTATTTTACTTTACTTATTATTTTTGTTTTTATTGGAATGAGTGTTATTTTTTATTTAATAGAAAGGATCTACCATGATTTTACATCTGGGCCGAGATAGTAAGGAAAAAAGAAGAGAAATTTATAAGAAAATTTTGTCCGCTCCAAGTGCTTCTATTATAACCCCAGAACAGGCCACTCTGGATTTAGAAAAAGATATTATAGAGACCCTGGGGCTGCCGGGACTTCTTTTTCATGAAGTAACTAGTTTTTCCCGCCTCTTGCACCGGATGATAGAGCGCTATGAGGGCGAGGAAGTTCTTAGTGATGTGGGTAAGTATCTTCTGCTTCGCCAGGTTGTAGAGGAGAGTAAGGATAAACTTCCTCTTTATGGGAAAAGCTTTGATAAAGATGGCTTCTATGAGGAGCTTAGTTCTGCTATTGAACTTTTTCAAAGAACAGGGATCTCAGGAGAAGAGATCCTAAAACTCGAAGAAAGTAAGAGACTAAAGGAGCTGGGACTTATCTATAGGGCCTATGAAAACACCTTGCAGGAGCAAGGTTTTTACCAAGACGCTGCCCTAGAACTTTTTGAGTCAAGCCCTGCTCTTGGC
Source organism: Clostridia bacterium (assembly GCA_035647655.1). GTDB lineage: Bacteria > Bacillota > Clostridia > Peptostreptococcales > Acidaminobacteraceae > DTU036. The sequence continues at coordinate 9,459 of DASRNA010000119.1, forward strand.
TTATATTCTTCCGATCAAGTTTGGATTCTTGGCTATAAGGCCTTGGACTATATGCAGTGGAAAATGATCGATGCCATCAATCCCCATACGCAAATCCATCTTGTCCTAAGCTATGAAGAGGACGATATTTTTATGCCCACAAGAAGGACCAAAGAGGCCCTAGAAAGAAATTATCTTTGCAGCCACCATTATTATAAAAGTCCTAAAAGTGAAAGGGTGGCTTTTTCTAAGGAGCTTGTCTATGATGAGGGAAAAAAAAGAGATTTTGTGCCGGAAGTTTTTTCTGCCAAGGATCCCTATAGCGAGGCAGAATTTGTAGGACTTCATATTCTTAAAAGAATGAAAGAAGATCCCACCCTTAGCTATGGTGACTTCAAAATACTTGTCTCCGATATGGATAGTTATGACTTTGTCTTTCGACAAATCTTTACGGCCCTTGGCCTTCCACTTTTTAGTGATAGGCGGCGCTCTATTCTTGAAAGTCCTATGATTCAAACCTTTCTTTCCTTGCTGCGAATTTACCAGAGGGGCTTTAAACGCGAGGATCTACTGGGCTTCTTAAAGGGATATGTCCCTGAGAGGGACTGGGAGGACTTGGATCTTTTTGAAAACTATTGTTTTAGCCGGGGCATTGGGGGAAAACGATTTAAAGAAAGTTTTCCTGATAAGGCCATGGAAGAACTCCGAATCAAATTTCTAGCAGACCTTATCTACTTTGAAGATTCATTTAAGAAAAAAGCAAGTCCTCAGGACTTTGGCGAACTTTTAATAGAGCTTTTACATAGACTTGATTTTGCCAAGAGGCTGGAGGAAGAAGCAGAGTTTTATGCAAAAAAGGCAGAGGGCGAGCAGTCACAGCTTCTTTCTCAGCTTTGGCAAAGCCTGCTGGAATTAATTTCTCAGATAAGTGCAGTAGGACCAAAAAAAGAACTTAGCTTTGTGGCCTATTGCAAGCTAATCCACGTAGGCCTATCCAATATGAGCCTGGGAGTAATCCCTCCGGCGGTGGATAGAATACGCTTAGCCACCCTTTACCGTAGCACCCATGATCCTGTGGACTATCTGTATTTTTGTGGAATGAATGATGGACTCCTGCCTCGGGAATACAGTGAGGCTCTTCTTTTAAAGGAAGAAGACAAGCGTCTTCTGCAAGAAGGGGGTTTTCCCCTGTATGATAATTTTGAGCATAAGGAAGAATTAGACCGCTTGGATCTATTTACCGCCCTAAGCCTTGTGAAAAAAGAATATTTCTTTAGTTACGCCCTAGCAGACATCCAGGGAAAAAGTAAACTACCCTCTCTTTTTATAGAAAGAATTTTAGAGCGGACAGGGGCGCAGTTTTACTCCAGTGCCCATAGTGATAAATACCTGCAGGACTATTATTATCTGCATCCTTCCATGAGTTTTCGCTATGGTTTAAAGGCTCTGCGGGAAAATAGAGAAGAAACCATCTATGGCTTGTCCCAAGAAAAGATTAGGCAAATGCGTCAAAGATTAGAAGAAGCCCCCCTGGTCCCCCTCTTAAAAAGAAGGGATAAAAGGCTTCATCTTTCCATTTCTCGCCTTGAACGCTTTCGCCGTTGCCCTTTTC
>DASRNA010000120.1:0-2317 GCA_035647655.1 Clostridia bacterium
CCATTAAGGGCGCCTATACTGGTGCCGGTAATAACATCCGGTTTGATTTTATTTTCATAAAGAGCTTTTAAGGCTCCTGCTTGATAGGCTCCTCTAACCCCGCCGCCTTCTAGAACAATTCCTATTTTTTTCACTTTATCTACCTCTTTTGATAAAAAAAGAAGAGATCCCTCTCTTCTATTGACTAACCCGTTTAATCTTAGCACCGATTCCTTGGAGTTTCTTTTCAATACTAACAAAGCCTCGGTCAATATGATAAATTTCAGAAATTTCCGTTTTTCCTATTGCAACCATTCCCGCCAGTATGAGGGCCGCTCCCGCCCTTAGGTCAGTGCTTCTTACCTGGGCTCCTTCAAGATGAGATACTCCGTGCACCATGGCAGAGGAACCATCGATTCGAATATTTGCTCCCATGCGCATTAGTTCATTTACATACATAAAACGATTTTCAAAGATGGTCTCTCTTACTGTATGAATTCCCTCACTTATAGTAAGCATTACCATAAACTGTGCCTGTAGGTCCGTGGGAAAACCTGGATAGGGCAGGGTGGTAATATCCACACCACAATAGCCGGCCCTGGCATCAACAAGCAGGCCATTGGCCTGGGGCGTGATAATCACTCCTGTTTCTTCTAACTTGCTAATCAGGGGTCTAATATGGGTTGGGACAATATTGTCGATAAAGATTCTACTCTTTGTAATGGCTGCGGCTATCATATAGGTTCCCCCTTCGATTCTATCAGGAATCACCTGGTGGCGGACCCCTTCTAGGCGCTCTACTCCATTAATGCGAATGGTAGAAGTTCCTGCTCCAGAAATTTTCGCTCCCATTTTTGTAAGAAAACTAGCCAGGTCCGTAATCTCTGGTTCCTGGGCCGCATTTTCTATGGTGGTTGTTCCCTTGGCTAGGGTGGCTGCCATAAGAATGTTTTCTGTAGCCCCTACGCTAGGAAAGTCCAAATAAATGGTGTTTCCTATCATATTTTCTTTGACAACGCCTTCTACATAGCCATGGCCCATCTCTACATCCACTCCCAAGCGGCGAAAGCCCTTTAGGTGGAGGTCAATGGGTCTTGCTCCAATAGGACAGCCTCCGGGCAGGGCAACATTGGCCCTTTTTCTTCTGGCAAGAAGGGGCCCCATCACAACAACACTGGCTCTCATTCGATTTGTAAGCTCATAACTGGCATCGGTAATGCTTGAATCAATTACCTTTGTTCTTAGTTGTTCCTTTTGCGCATCATAATGAACTTCAGAGCCCAGGCTCCTTAAAAGATCAATCATAACCTGGACGTCCAAAAGATCAGGAACATCTTCTATCACACATTCTCCCTCGGCAAGAAGGGTAGCGGCCATAATAATTAATACAGAGTTTTTCGCTCCACTGACCCGAATACTACCTTCTAAATTTAGAGAAGTTTCTACTACAAATTTTTCCATATTGTATCCTCCTAGAATTAGCCTTAGTATACCATATTTATTTGGCTAAAAAAATCGCCAATTCCTTTCTTTTAATACTAGATGTGGGTTTTCTTCTGAAGCTTCCCTAAAAGTGTCAAGGAGCTTTTTACCATAGTCGCCCAAATTTTCCAGCATTTCTCCCTTATAGAGCAGCTTTACTGTAATTGGACTTCCTATACTGGTTAATTCATCCCAAAGTGAGTCAAGATTTTCTCCATAATAACCAGCAAAGTCCATGGATTCTTGCAAATAACTATGGGCCTGGGCTGGGTTGTCCATTTTTCGTCCATCTAGATAAACTTTATTCATATTTAATCTCCGTAAAACTACGATAGTGATCCTCTGTGTAATAGATCAGTCCATCACTGGAAAAGACAAGTCGCTTGGCTGTGCGCCTTCCGCCGGAGTAGTCAATATCGCATTCATACCACAGACGTCCTTTTTTTTCTGGCAGGAGTCCTTCGCGATTGTAAAAACGGTCGCCTCCTATACTTTTGCCTGGGGCAAGCTCCCAAAGGTTGCCCTGGGCAGCCACCCAACCTAGTTCTTGGGCTTCTTTTTTTCTTATAAAATTTGGAGGAAGCTCATTATAGGTAAGTAAATAGCCTGAGACCTCCTCTTTGCTGGTGTAGCTTTCTTCTTCTAGCGAGTCTAGGCTCCCAAGAAGCACTTCTTGCCCAGGAGTATTTCCTCGATAGAAAAAACTGATCAAAATAAGAATCAAAATGAAAGCAGTGATTCTTTTGTTTTTCATATCCACCTCACATCAATCCATTATACCTCTTTGCCTCTTAAAATCAACTCTGCTAAGAAAGGTAACTTCTTCTAAAAACTATCAATATATATGTTATATAAT
>DASRNA010000121.1:0-14952 GCA_035647655.1 Clostridia bacterium
GTATTTAATATCTGTCTTTATCTTATAGCTCGCTTATGAACTCAGTGTGAACGAAGTAGTCTTTAGAAAAAGAATAGCTACAGGGCCCTAAGTAGGTGTGGGGATTATATTTTATGTGAAATAAGCTTAAAAGAAGTATTAACCCCTACTCCTCTACTAGAAGTTCATAAAGTCTTTGATATTCTTCATTATGTCACCTTGAAATAAGAGTGTCACTGATGCAGGGACTCCTGATATAGCTGATGCGCCTAACCAATCAGTTTATAGGACGGACTGATAGTAAGCACAATATAGTAAGAGTCCTGGGTCTTTCCAGATATTTTTATAGGACTCCTTAATTTATACCCCTTTTTATCTTCTGTCAATTTTATCCCCCTAAGCCTTTGGCTTTAATTGAACCTAGCAGGTCCCTAATAAAACAAATATAGGTTCTTTTTATTAGAAGAAAAAAAGCCCTTATATCAGGCTTTTAATAAAATCTGTCCCCTCTTTACTTTTATACTAGTGTGTGTTTTTTCTGTTTGTAGATAAGTCCATATATAATGATTACTAGTATATGCGCAGGCCTTGCTTTTGAATGGCCTTTTGGAGGTTTTTAATGTTAATCTTTGATGTATTCACCTTATCCTCTAAGGATACAGCTGCTGCAATACCAGCCGCTTGGCCTGTTAGTGCACAGCATGACATATTTCTAAATGCACAGTGGGCAACCCTATCACCAGAAATGGATCTTCCTGCCACTAATAGATTGTCTATCTTTTTAGGTAAAATGGCTCTATAGGGTATTTGGAAATATCGACCTGTTGTTGGAAGGTACAGATGGTTTAATCCATCAACAAATTCAGGAAAAATCCCTATGCTATCTTCAAAGCGGGCTTGATTTAGGACATCTTCTTTTCTTAGATAGTAGTGTCCTTGTATTTTTCTGCTTTCACGAGCCCCAATTGTCATGGCGAAATTTCTTATTCCAGCCTCTTGAAAGCCCGGCACCTTATGTCTTAATACCTTTAATACCTTAAGCACATGCTCTCGCCCTTGTATTTCTGCTCTAGTTAAATCCCTTACATTTAGTGGATCATAGCCACTTATAAAAACCATATTGAGCTGGGTGACCTCACCCATTTTTTCATTGATTGTGCTCCAGGTGCCACCAAGGGAAACATTTTCATCCACCTCAATTAGTCCTTCTTCGATAGCCTGGGTGAAGGGGGTTTTTATATAGGGACTAAACATATGGCTTTCTTTTCCTGTTGATATTAGATTCCAGACCTCCCCAGCCCAGTCCTTGTAGGTCGGTTTTAGTTGCTTATAAATATACTCTTTAAATTTCTTAGTATCAACACCGTGACAATTAAAAACAGGTGAAAGATGCATTAATTCCTCGCTAGCGGACTTAGTAAAAGGAGCGCCCGCCAAGGCTGCTATATCTCCATCTCCTGTTCAATCGATTACTCTTTTGGCTAAAATAGCTTGGCGACCAGCCTTGCTTTCTGTAATTACTCCTTTGATTTGATTATCCTCTACCATGGCTTCCACCGCATAGCAGTGTAAAATCGGTTCTACTCCGGCTTCTAATAAAATTCTATCAGCAAGATATTTAAACATCTCAGCATCTAAAGCCTGACTATCAGACTGAATTTCCTTGCTACTGGCCCCCATTTCTTCTGCTAGATCTTCAAATTCTCTGGCAATTCCGCCCGCTTCAATGGTAGCCTTATGTCGATACCAGGCAAAACTCTCTACACCAACAAGAGTAATATTGCCTCCAAAACAAGAAAATCTCTCCAAAATTGTTGTTTTAGCTCCTGCTCTTGAAGAAGCTAGTGCTGCGGCTATGCCCGCGGGACCGCCCCCTACTACTAATACTTCTGTTTCCCATAAAACAGAAACTTCTTTTGGCAGTTCTTTAATTGACATAATAGCAAAACCTCCCTTATTTTATAAAAAAACATTCAACCGGTAGAAATAGTTTTATTAAGCCAGGCTTATCTTAAAGTGTAAGATGACTGTCTATAGTTAACTTTATAGTTTCTCTCCTCCAATCCCCCTTACACCGAGTTCCACTAATCTCTTTACTACCTTCTTAGAGTCTATCTTTTGCACTGGTATTTCTTCCTGGTTTGCAATGGAAGCTCCTATACCAACACTTTGCCCCATGATCATACATTGTGGCATCCCTCTTACTGAGGAAAATGCTTTAGCATCTGCAGATATATTTCTACCTGCAAAAAGTAGGTTTTTTACCTCTTTTGGTATTAGAGATCTAAAGGGAATCGTGTAATAATCTCCTTCTAGTGCTGCAAGGTGGCTATTAAAGGGATTCTTCTCATGGCGAAAGACTTCATCCAAGGGATTGTCACAGGCCACAATCCCATCTTTGAACTTTTTTCCTTGGCTAATTTCTTGATAAGTTAAGGTATGCATTCCTTCTAGTTTTCTTGTTTCTCTTATTCCAACTAAGGGCCCTATATTGGAAATATAACTTTTTTCAAAGCCTGCTACTTTCGACTGAAAAAATTCTCCTAATTCATATACACGTTTTCTAGCAATATTACTAGCCTCTACTATACTATCTATTTCAAGGCCATCAAGGTCTGCTACTGTTACTGTATTAAAATACACAGACCCCTCTCTAAATCCCTTTACCATATAAATTTGAGCAAGACTTTTATGTATTTTACCTTCTCTAATCCCCTCTTTGGCATAGCTTGTAAAGTATGGGTCACTACTGTCTTTAAAGGCATTTTGCCAATCCACCTTCTCCATAAAAAAAGTCAAGCTTGCGCCCATCATCCGACCTTTTTCATCGCCTAATTGACTTGGGACTCCAGCCATATTTGCTATATCTCCATCCCCTGTGCAATCAATATAGGTCTTTGCCCTAAGTAGGATGGTCCTCTGGGAGTTTACTACTTCTACCCCTTTAATTATATGGTTTTCAAGCAAAACTTTAGAAGCTATATGATTAAGAAGCAGTTTTACTCCTGCTTCTTCTAACATTTCATAGAGTATAGTGGTAGCATAGTCTGGATCATAAACGACTTCTTCACCAAAGTTTTCCAAACTGCATAAACGTCTTTGTGCAAGAGGAGGCCTATGATTATACATCCTTTGAACAAAGTCCTCAAAAAAGCCCCCTATGCTTTTTTTCATAGGATATCCAGCCCCCAGCATCATGCCGGGTGAACTCGCCATCACCCCTCCTATTTTGTTATTGATCTCAATTAAATATGTTTCTTGCCCTTCTTTAGCAGCAGCTATGGCAGCAGCGATACCAGATGGTCCTGCTCCAAATACAAGAAGGTCAGTATCATATATTTTTATATTTTCATTCATTGCCTAGCCCCCTATCTCATCTCTGATTCGCCCTTGCAAAACTCGCAACTCACCCCTATGCTTATGTAAAACTGTTTAGATTTTCTCTTTTATATTTTTTTGGCTAGTAATAGTAAGTCAATAAGTAAATAGTTCACCGGGAAAGCTTCCTGTAGAATGGTTGCAAGTAGACAGTAATCTAAGGTGGTGAGCCCAGTAAACTACCCTTATCTTACACTATTTGAGTGAGTGTTCCTAGATAAGATTTGCTTTATAGGCTTGCTAGCAGGTAAGCTCAGATAAAAAGATTTGCTTCCTATAGAAAAGAAAGTCCTTGGTTTCAAGGACTTTCTTGCAGGGCTACTATTAGCTACTTATACTATCTAGCTAAAAGTCTATTTAAGCACTGGTTTTCTTGCTTATGAAATACAGCCGCTTTTTTGCTTTTTCTTAGCAGTCTGGTGGCAGCTCACGGATTTTTTATAAAATATTCTTTTTGCCCCAAAATATAGGCTGGATTAATTGCCTCAGATATAATGATTCTTTTATCCATAAGCTGGCCCGTTTTTATTTGTGGATTGCCTGCCCATCTAAGTCTAGGATGGCTTCAAAAGCCGTTTCTGATACTGTGGGGTGGGCATATACTACATCCTTTGCCTCATCTATGGTGTTGCCATTGGCAATTAAATTGGCAAATATACTTAAAAGATCTGTGGCAGCCAGGCCTATTAATCCTGCTCCAATTACTTTTCTTGTTTTCTTATTGGCTATGACCTTGATAAAACCCTCGGTCTGGTTTTCCACCAAAGCTTTGCCATTTGCCATATAGGGGAATTTCCCTACTAAGTAGTCTACTTTTTCTTTTTTGCACATTTTCTCACTCATGCCTACCAGCCCTATCTCTGGCTCAGTAAATACGGCCTCGGGTATGGCCTTGTAGTCCATTCTTATATCAGCCCCGGAAATGTTATTGGCAGCTACTATGGCTTGTTTTGACGCTACATGGGCTAGATTGTATATATTTGTCGCATCTCCAATGGCATAGATGTTCTCTGCTGTTGTTCTCATTTTATCATCGACTTTTATTCCCTTATACTTATCTGAGATCTCAACTCCGAGTTTTTCAAGCCCCAGTCCCTCTAGATTTGGTTTTCTTCCTGTTGCAATGGCAAGTTCTTGTGCGGTTACAAACTTTTCCTCTCCATTTTGCTCGAAAATAACTGTTTTGCTGCCATCAATATTTGGCTTGATGGATTTTACATTTGTACCCTCTACCAGCCTAATCCCGTTTTCTATGGCACTATTTCTAACAACTTCAATAATGTCTTCATCTAAACTTGGAAAGATCGTATTTGATCTTTGAATTACCGTGACCTTAGAGCCAAGCTTTCTATAGATAAAGGCAAATTCCATAGCTATAACTCTTCCACCCATAATTATCAGTGATTCTGGTATTTCTGTAAGATCTAAGAGCTCATTTGATGTTAGTATATCTACATCGTCTACTCCCTCAAATCTAGGAATGGATACAATGCTTCCTGGTGCCAAAATCAGATCATCAAAGCTGACTATGGTCTCTTTTCCTCCAATAGTAACCAGCAGGGATTTCTTATCATTTGCTACTGCTCTACCCTTTAAGACTCTTATACCGCGCTCTTGCATACTATTATTTAATCCTGATACTAGTGTTTGTACAACAGAGTTTTTTCTATCAATGATTTTTTGCATTGATAGATTTCCACTTGCATTTTCTATTCCAAAGCTTTCAGCATTTTTTATCAAATTATTTACTTTTGTGCTTTGGACCATGGATTTAGTTGGAATACATCCTCTATTTAAACAAGTTCCTCCTAAGGCGTCTTCTTCTACTATAATTACTGATTTTCCTAATTGACTTGCCCTAATAGCTGCTACATATCCTCCAGGTCCACCACCAAGAACGACAAGTTCAGCCTGGTAATCATCTGCAATGTCATCTTTGTCTTGGTCTTCTTCTTTTTCTTTTTTAACTAGTCCTGCCTTTTTGCTCTCTATTTTTGCTACTATGGTATTTAGTTGGACTTCTTGTCCTTCTTCTATTAGTATCTCTATAATCTTGCCATCTACTTCTGATTCTAGATCAATGGCTATTTTAGCTCCCTCTATTGTTGCTATTAGATCACCTTTTTTTATTTTTTGGCCTTTAGTAACATTAATTTTCCCAACCACTGCACTTTTTTCACTTCCTGGCATTTTTTTAACTTGTATTTCATTAACTGTTCTTTCTTCGGAAAACTCTTCTATTGTTACTAGTAAAGAACCCTTCTCTACTTCTTGACCTTCTTCTACATTGATTGTTAAGATCTTACCCTCATATACTGACTTAACTTCCATGGTGGTTTTTCCACCTTCTAAGATTAAAATTACCTCTCCTTGAGAAACTACCTCTGCTTTATCTACTTTGATTTTTCCTATTTTTGCCTTTTTATCAGTTCCTGGTAATAGATCAACTCTTATTTCTTTAGCCATTTTTTCTCCTCCTAGATATTTCTATAGGTAAATGCCTTGTGTAATTTTATCCCCTGGTCAATATAAGCTTGGTCCTTATCTAAGTCACCTTGTCCACTGTTTTTATTTTATAATCAAAAGAAAAAGTATATGGATATTGCTTTTTATAATCTTGCTGCCTCTTGTGTTTTTTTATTGGTATTAGTTTTTTACTTTTTTTCTCTTACAAGGCACTATTATCAATGTGTTTACTCTTATATTGTATCATATCTTGCTGTATTTCTTAGAAGGACTCCATCCAAAGCTCTCCCTTTTATGTCTACTAGCTCAAATCTAGTCTCTGCTTAAGTATTCCTTTTCTTTTAAGTTTGATTTCTTCAATAATAACTAGCCAGATATTCAAATTTTTGATATTAACTTAGCAGTGTGTTATAATTTAAAGTAACAACAACGATTAAAAGGAGGATGTTTATGGCAGTCAATCATATCGAAGACCTAAAGCGATGTATGGAAAACACTGGTAAACTAGGAGAAGCTTGCCCTGATGTAATGGGTGCTTTTATGCAACTGCATCATGCAGCAGTGGAAGAAGGAACCCTGTCTACCAAGACCAAAGAACTGATTTGTGTAGCAATTTCTGTTTCTATTAGATGCAATGACTGTATTAATGCTCATGTTAAAGCAGCTATTGACACTGGCGCAAGCCGCGAAGAAATTAGTGAAGCCATTGGTGTAGCTGTTTTAATGTCAGGTGGACCTGGAACAGCCTACGGGGCAATAGCAATAGAAGCAATGGACCAGTTCTTAGCAGAATAAGAACTTACTAGTAAAGCTCTAACCACTAGGACATTAGCAGGCCCCCCTATAGCAACAGCTAAAAGAATCAAACTGTTGTTATAGGGGGCTTGCCTTAATAGGAAACAACTTCTTAAAAAAAGTAGGGGCTAGATTTTAGCATAAAGCTAACTCTAGCCCCTTTTATCTTATACTTTAATGGCCTATATCTACTAATAGTTCTTATTTTAAATCTAGTCCCTTACTAATATCAAGTTGCTTTACTCTTCTATGGGAAAAGGAAGAAATTTGGCTGAAGCCTAGGGATTTTAAAAGCTCCATGCCCTGTAAAATACCTGCATAATAATCTCGGTTAAAATGAGCATCAGAGCCAATTGTTATGACCTGGCCACCTAATTCTTGGTATCTTTTTAACACCCCTTCTTTGGGAAATGTTGTTTTTAATTTGCTCCTAAGTCCAGATGTATTTAGTTCTATTCCTTTGCCTTTTTTTATAAGGGCCCATAAAATATCATCTATGATTTTCTTGTATTTGGTATAATCATAGGTCTTGTCTTTAAAAGGACCATATTTAACGATATGATCTAAATGCCCTAGGACATCAAAATTATTAAAGTTTTCTACCATTTCTAATACCAATTCAAAATATCTTAAATAAGCTTGATGCTGTGATTTTCCCTTGAAAAAGTCTCCCAAATAAAAGTCTTTTCCATCACCATAGTGGAGAGCTGCAATTACAAAGTCAAAGGGATATTTATTCAAAAAATCATCTATCTTTTCCTTGTAATTTCTTTCATAGCCTATTTCTACTCCTATTTTTATTGGGATTTCATATTCTTTTTCAAGTTTTTTCATGCTTTTAAAATACTCATGATAGTCTATATGCTTTTGAAACTGGCTTTCTATTGCTCCCATATCAATATGGTCTGTGAATATAACCTTTTCAAGTTTTAATTCTTTAGCCCTAATCAAATATGCCCCTATACTGGCATCACTATCAGGAGAGTATTTTGTGTGTACATGGTGGTCTGTATATCTCAAAGTAAAAACCTCCTTACTTGGCTCTTCTTGCCAATTCCTGATAAATATCTCCTGGACTAATCCCTTCATTTACAAATAGAACCATCAGATGATAAATCAAATCACTTGATTCATAGATTAGTTCTTTTTGATTGTTTTTTGCACCTATAATCACCTCTGCAGCTTCCTCTCCTACTTTTTTAAGAATCTTATCCAGTCCTTCCTTAAAAAGATAGGAAGTGTAGGAAGCTTCTTTGGGCTTGTTTTTTCTCTCTAGGATTGTTTTATAAAGATCTAACAGTGTGTCTTTATCTTCTTTTCTTGCCTTTATTTCATTGAAAAAACATGAGTATTCTCCTGTATGGCAGGCCACTCCTGTTTGATTTACCTTTAAAAGAACAGCATCTCCATCGCAATCGTAGTAGATTCCCCTTACCCTTTGAATATTTCCAGAGGTCTCTCCCTTTTTCCATATTTCTTTTCTCGAGCGGGAATAGTAATGAGCTATGCCCTTTTCTATTGTAAGATGAAGTGATTGCTTGTTCATATAGGCTAGCATCAAGATTTCTCCTGTGGCTATATCTTGGGCTACGGCAGGAACTAGTCCATCTTTATCGTATTTTATATCCATTATAAGCTCACCTCTATTCCCTTTGATTTCATGTATTTTTTTACTTCTTTGATTTCTATTTCCTTGTAATGAAAAACGCTAGCTGCCAGCACCCCATCAGCCTTTGCATCTAGGACTGCTTTAGAAAAGTCTTCCATTTTTCCTGCACCACCCGATGCAATTACCGGCACCTCTACGCTGTTTTTTACCGCTTTTAAGAGTTCTAGATCATACCCTTGTTTTGTTCCATCTGCATCTATACTATTTAATATAATCTCACCGGCTCCAAGGCTTACTGCTTCTATGGCCCACTTTATTGCATCAAGTCCAGTGTCTACTCTTCCCCCTTTTATAAAGACATTCCACTTTTCTTCTCCTGTTTTTTTCACATCCATACCTAAAACCACTTTATTTCTTCCGTGTTTTTTGGCAGCTTCTGCAATAAGCCTGGGCCTTTTAACAGCAGCTGAGTTAATTGAAACCTTATCTGCCCCTTTTTCTAGTATCTGTGTAAAGTTTTCCATTGTACTAACGCCACCGCCTACACAAAGAGGAATAGCTATTTTTCCCGCTATTTTTTCTATAAATTCAAGAGAAGCTTTTCGCCTTTCCTTTGTAGCGGTAATATCATAGAAGACTAGCTCATCTGCCCCTGCTTTTGAATAAAACTCAGCTAGGAGCTCAGGATCAGCTACATCTTGGATGTCCTTAAACTTTTTTCCCTTTACCACTCTACCTTCTTTTACATCTAAGCAAGGAATGATTCTTACTAGCATCTGAGTGCCTCCTCTAAATTTAATTTCCCATCATAAAGGGCTTTACCTATAATCGCCCCATAAAGATTCATAGCCTTAAGTCTTTTAATATCTTCTAGGGAAGTTACTCCACCTGAAGCAATCACTTCTATAGATACACTTTTAGCTAACTCTTCATAGATTTGAAAATTAGGTCCAATTAACATTCCATCCTTTTCTATATCCGTATAAACGATACGGCGTAAGCCATAGGACTCTAGTTTTTTTATAAAATCTATTGCCTTAACATCAGTAAGCTGCTGCCAGCCATTTGTAGCAATCAGTCCATTGAGAGCATCTATAGAAACTATAATTCTTTCCCCATGTTTTTCAATTGTTTTTTTAGTCCAAGCTGGATCATTAAGGGCTACTGTTCCTATAATTACTTTAGAAACCCCCCAATCCAAAAGCTCTTCAACCCCTTGGAGGTCTCTTATACCACCGCCTAGTTGGATGGGAATGTTTATGTTTTCTAGAATCCTCTTTACTACCCTTTGATTGCTCCTTATACCATCTTTTGCTCCATCTAGATCTACAAGATGAAGTATCTGCGCTCCCATTTTTTCCCATCTTTTAGCTACCTTTACTGGATCTTTCTCATATACAGTCATTTTTTTATAATCACCTTGGGTCAGCCTTACACAAGATTTATCTTTTATATCTATTGCTGGATAAATTATCATGTTTACAAAACCCCCTTAGTACTAACCACATCACTACCAACAAGATGAGCTGCTTCTTTTATGGCCCTGCCTAGACCTTTAAAGACTGCTTCAATCTTATGATGATCATTTTCTCCTCGGATTACATCTATATGTAGACTTATAGCTGCTGAAACAGTAAAAGCCTGAAAAAACTCTTTGAAGTTTTCAGTTTCTAAATCTCCCATTCTTTGGGCATTGAATTTTAAGTTTTCAACCAAGTAGGGGCGATTGGAAATGTCTATTGCAACTAGGACAAGACTCTCATCCATGGGAGTAATCGGCGAGGCAAAGCGCTGGATACCTTTTTTATCTCCTAGGGCCTCTTTAAAAGCAGCCCCCAGAGTCAAGCCAATATCTTCTAGGGTGTGATGGCTATCAATATGGAGGTCTCCTTGACAATTTATATGCAAATCAAATCCTGCATAAAATGCCATGGCCTTTAACATATGATCAAAGAATCCAATACCTGAGTTTATAGCAATATCACCCGATCCATCTATTGCTAGGTCTACTTCTATCCTTGTCTCTAAAGTATTTCTGCAGATTTTAGATTTGCGCATTTATTTCCTCCTCTATTGTCTTTATAACAATATCGTTTTCCTGGGGACTTCCTATAGTAAGTCTATAGTAACCCTCTAGTTCTGCCCCAAACTTCCTAATAAGTATGTTTTTATTCCAGAGGCAGTCAAATATATTTTTGGGGGCTTGAAAAAATAAGAAATTTGCTTGAGAAGCCAGAGGCTTTAGCTTCTTGTTTTCTAGAAACTTTGCCATTCTTGCCCGCTCTTTTTTAATTAGTTCTATATGCTGCTTGCTAATGAAATCTTTTTCCAAAGCTTTTAGGCCCATATTCTGCGTTAGGGTACTTACATTGTATGGTGATCTAACGCGCTCTATATACTCTAAGGTTTGTCTAGCTGCAATCATATATCCAAGCCTTATTCCTGCTAGTCCTCTAGCTTTGGAAAAAGTTCTTACTACTAGAAGATTTTCAAACTCGCGGCTATCATCTCCCTTGGGGTAGTCAGAAAACTCAATATAAGCTTCATCAAGAATAACCATGGCATCTACTGATTGGATTATCTTTCTTATGTCTTTTTTAGGAATCAATGTGCCGGTAGGATTATTAGGATTACTCAGAATAAGTAGTTTTGGCTTTTGCTTTTTCACAAAATCTATAAAGGCTTCTGTATCTAGTTTTTCCATATCATCCAAGGGAAAGTCTAGGTATTCCCCTTTATGGATAATAGTAAATATCTTATACATGCTAAAACTTGGCGATAAACTTACCACCTTTTCTCCTGCTTCTAGATAGGCTTTCATAACAAGTTCTATTAGTTCACTAGAACCATTGCCTAGGAGGATTTCATTTGTGTTTTTACCTAACTTTTCAGCCAGCTTTTTTCTTAGCTTATCACTTCGATCATTTGGATAGCGATTTAGTCCATCCATCCAATCTATACCTTCATTTGCATCTAGCTTAAGGCTATATGCTCGATCGATAACCTCATAGGGCTTTAGGTTTTTTATTTCTTTTCTTAGGTATTTTTCCATCTTTTTCCTCCAATCTCAGCTTAATAGAGTTAGCATGCCCTGTGAGTCCTTCATTTTCTGCTAATAGAATAATGTCTTTTCCTGCTTTTTTTAGAGCAGCTTTTGAATAATATAGCAAGGAGGTTTTTTTATAAAAATCATCCACTCCAAGGGCAGAAGAATAACGAGCTGCTTTTGATGTAGGCAGGGTATGGTTTGGGCCTGCATAATAATCTCCTACTGGCTCTGGTGTATATTCCCCAAGAAAGATCGCCCCTGCATTTTTTATTTTCTTATAATCCTCAAAGGGATTTTCGGTTAGGATTTCTAAGTGTTCTGGCGCCAATTTGTTGGCTATTTCAAAACATTCTTCTTGATTTTCACAAAGAATAATAGCCCCATATTGATTAAGAGATGCTTTTGCTATTTCACTTCGCTCAAGAGTTTTAAGCTGAATATCCAGCTCTTTTTGAAGCTCTTTTGCTAGTTTTTTGCAATCCGTAATAACTATACTGGCTGCTCTTTTATCATGTTCTGCTTGTGCGATTAAGTCAGCTGCAATAAATCTAGGATTTGCCTCCTTATCAGCTATAATGACCACTTCACTTGGTCCTGCTACCATATCTATGCCTACCAAGGCAGAAACCCTATATTTTGCCATGGCAACATATATATTTCCCGGACCTACTATTTTATCTACCTTAGGAATAGTTTCAGTTCCATAGCAAAGAGCTCCTATAGCTTGGGCGCCACCAACCTTGTAAATCTCTCTAACCCCTAATAAATCAGCTGTGACTAAAACTGAATCCTTTATTTTTCCCTCTTTATCTGCTGGGCTTGTTATAATGATTTTTTTTACTCCTGCTAGTTTTGCTGGGATTACATTCATCATCACTGTAGAGGGATAGGAGGCTGTCCCTCCTGGAATATATATTCCTACTTTTTCAATGGGTAGTAAGATTTGTCCAAGGACAATATCCTTATCCTCTTTTATCATAAAGCCTTCTTTGATTTGTTTTTTATGAAAGCTGCTTATGTTTTCAATGGCACCCTCGATAGCATCTTTTAAGTTTTTATCTATCCTCTTTTTGGCTCTTTGAATTTCTTCTTCTGTGACTCTGAGTTTTTCTGCTTTGTTTTTATCATAGGTCTGGGTAAATTTTACCAATGCTTTGTCGCCACTGACTTTTATTTCTTCTAATATTTCATCGACTTTTAAAATCACTTCTTTTGAATCCATTTGACTTCTATTTAAAATTTCTTCCATCTTTTTTCCTTCTTTGCTTGCAGCTAGTATAGGAATCATTTACATACCTCCTAATACTTTTTCTATTTTTTTCACTTCATCAAATTTGAACCTATAGCTGACCTTATTAACTATCAGTCTGGCACTTATGGGTTCAAGATCTTCTAAAATCACCAGGCCATTATCTTTTAATGTATTTCCTGTTTCTACTATGTCTACAATCACCTCACTTAAACCCATTAGGGGGGCAAGTTCTACTGCCCCTCCTAGTGTAATAATCTCGATTTGTTGGCCTTTTCCTTTAAATATCGATTCTACATAGGAGGGATAGTTTGTAGCTATGGTTAAAACCTCATTCTTTTTAATTAGGCTTTGTTCTTCAAAACCTGCTATAACAAATCTACAGTTGCCAAAGTTAAGATCTAGAACTTCATATATATCTTTCTTGTCTTCTAAGATTGTATCTTTACCTACTATTCCTAAATCGGCTACTCCTTTTTCAACATAAGTCACTACATCACAGGGTTTAACAAATATAAAATCAATGTTTTCCTTTGCATTTTTGTACACTAATTTTCTAGAACCTTCTTCCATAACAATCTCATATTCCGTATCTTTAAAAAGTTCCATGCCCTTTTGCCCCAGCCGTCCCTTGGCTATAGCAATGGTAAGTCTATTTATCATTTCAACTCCTTTATTCTAACCTGGGTAACCAAGTCCATATCTATCATAAAACCGATTGCCGCAGTCTTTGCCCCATACTTTGCCGTTGATTTATCATAGCGGCCTCCACTTAATATTTTTGTGGGAAGGCTAATGCAATAGCCCCTAAAAATAATTCCGTCATAATAATCCAGTTCTGAAACCATGGATAAATCAACCTTTATTTTATTCTTTGTGTCTTTACTATTAAAAGCTTTTCCAAGAAGGGTTAAAGATTCTAACGCACTCCTCATCCCTTCATTTATCCTATGGGTCTGGGCTATATCTATAACTTCCTCTATATTTCCTTGCATCCTAAATATATCGTCTAAGATGGTGTTTTCTAGTTTTAAAAGCTTTAGTTTTACTTTTAGCCCATGATAGTTTTTCTTGGAAATGAGCTTTCTTATCTCTTTTTCATCCCCTCTTTCCAGTTTTATTTCTCGGAAAAAAGAATCTAAGAATAGACTAGATCCCAACTCTATTAAATATGCCTCACCTAAAGAGCTCATAACAGATAAGGCCATTTCAATTATTTCCTTGTCCGCTTTAAATTCATCATCTCCTAATGATTCAATTCCCATTTGATAGTTTTGTAAAATTTCTCCTCTAGGACCATTTCTATAGATCTTGGAGTTATAATAAATTTTAAGAGGGGCTTCTCTCTCCCACTTAGCAAAGATTTGACCTAGTAAATTGGTGGTTATATCTGGTCTTAAAATATAGATTTTAGAATCCCCACCCAATACTTTTACCGTTTCCGAGGGGTTTTTTATTAAACCTGATTGAATACAATCGCTATAATCTTGAAATGTTTTAGGCTCAATAATAGAAAAACCCTTGTCCTCAAAGTACTCTTCTATTTCCCTTTCAATCTTTTTTTTAAACTTTGTAATTGCTAGTTCTTCTTTCATATTTCTAAACTGCATCTTTGCCGCTCCTTTTATCAAAAAACAAAAAACCATATAGGCTACCTATATGGTTAAAAAGTACTTTCCATCATAGATATATGCCCAAGTTTTTTCAAAACTTAAGAGAGCATGTATCTATGAACTATTTATCTATCAACTAGTTCAACTTTACATACCCTTCCACCTATGATGATGGTTATAAAATTTATTGTTTATTTTTTGATTTATTTTCATTATAATGCCCCGCTCTTTTTATGAGTCTGTTTAATTGTAGCATTTTAAGTCTAAAACAGCAAGAATTGCTTTTAGCATTAACCCTATATTTATTTACTGGTCACCGGCCTTGGGAAAAGCACAGCTAGCAAGGGAAATATATTTGATAATGCAGGGCCATTACTATAAAATAATAGTAGAAGGTATTTACTGGACTCATAAGCTATCAAGGAGGGTAAGTGAATATGCAAAATGAAATAGTCACTAGAGGCGATTTATTAGATAAAAACGGCAACCTAGTTCAAAAAGGTTGGGCCAGATCAGCTCTACTCAAATACAATAGAAGACATGTAGCTGCCAAAAATTTTCAAATTAAAGAATGGGATTATTATGCTGTCCTTAACGATGAGTTTGGAATATCTTTAACTATTGCAGATAATGGATATTTTGGTGTGGGTATTGTGAGTGTGTATGACTTTACCATTCCCAAGGAATGGACAAAGCAAGTCCTCCTTCCCTTTCCCCTGGGAAGACTCAATATGCCTGAGAGCTCCTGCACAGGCGATGTGATCTTCGAAAAAAAGGATTTCCAGTTGAAATTCGAAAAAGATGAGGAAAAAAG